>JAKRSE010000209.1 GCA_022402505.1 Fimbriimonadaceae bacterium
TCTCCTGGGCGCGGGACCGGAAGAGTTCGGAGACCGCGAGGCTGATCGCCGGGATCGGAACCTCCATCTGGACGGCGTCTTGAACCAGCCAGTTCACTTCTCCGGTGTCTTCGATGTGGCTGGAGACCGACTCGAGATCGCGGTCGGCGGCCGCTTCGGCCAAGAGATCGATCAGGTGGCTCCGGACGATGGAGCCGTGCCGCCAGGCTTCGAGAGTTTCGGGGATTCGAGGCTGCAGGTGCGAGGCGGTCATGAGTGCGAGGCCTTCGCCGATCGCCTGCATCATGCCGAATTCGATCCCGTTGTGGACCAGCTTGACGAAATGGCCGCATCCCGGGCCGCCCGCGTGAACAAGTCCGCCGGGCACTGAGAGGGCTTCCAGAATCGGTCGGGCCAGTTCGAACGCCTCATCCGTGCCTCCGGCCATGAAGCAGGCGCCGGTTTCCGCCCCGATCACGCCGCCGCTGGTTCCCAGGTCCATGAATCGGAGTCCGGCCTCCGCCAGTCGGGCGTGGCGGGCCAGAGAGTCGCCCCAGTAGCTGTTGCCGCCATCGATCACGAGGTCTCCGGGCTCCAGGTGGGGAAGGAGGCCGTCCAGGGTTTCGTCCACAGCACGCCCTGCGGGGACATAGAGGAGGATGATTCGCGGGCCGGTCAGGCGTCCGACAAGATCACCAAGGTCTGTGGCGCGCTCGGCTCCGTCCGGGGTCGGGGCAGGGCCCGGGTCCAGGCCGACAACCCGAAAACCCTTGGCGGCGGCCTGGCCGGCGAGGCCGCCGCCAATGCGGCCGAGGCCGATGACACCGAAGGCAGTCATGCCGCCATTGTGTCATCGGCCCTCGGCCGTTCGCCCGCCGCCAGACGGGTCAGGCTTTGCGTCGTCGCTTGCGCCAGATGGCTGCCGCGCCCGCTCCGCCAAGCAGGAGCATGGTCGCGGGCTCGGGCACGGCGTCGCGGGTGGCATAGATCCGGAAGTCCGGCTGGAAGTCCTCTCCCGGCCCCAGCTTGACACCCTGCGGCATCGAGACCTTCAGGTAGCTGATCGAACTGACTCCGAGGTCGGCGACATCGAGGTCGTAGAAGCTGAGCTGCTGACTCCAGGCACCGCTCTGAGTCTTGCCCCAGCTGTAGGTGACCGTATTCAGGTTCATGTCGGTCGAGGTCCGGGGCTGAACCACGAACTTCTGTCCCAGGGTTTTTCCCTGAGCATCGACCGCCTCCAGCTGGAGCCAGGAGTTCGATCCGCCGCCGCCGCGCTCGAAGTAGACGATCTTGTTCCTGAGCGGGTTGTGGGTGAAGTCGAGAACCATGCTGAAGTTGGCATCGTTCCCGGACATGTCCAGGTACTCGTTGATGTTCCGGCTGTTGAAGGCCTGGGTCAAGCGGTTGACGAAGTTCGTCTTGTTCATCTCCGCGCCCTCGATCTTTCCGTCGCCGTCATCGAGGACGGCAAACTTGTTCGGGTTCGTGGAGGTGTTCGTCCCGGCGACCACACGGATGCCCGTGTTCGTGCTTCCTCCCGAGGTCGTGAAGTTCAGGATCTGGCGCGGGCCGAGGAAGTCGGTGTAGATCTGGTTCTGGCTGTACTTGATGTAGTCCAGCCACACGTCGTTCTGACCGTTGTTCTGACCGTTTCCGCCGATTCGGAAGAAGACCTGCGGGTCCACGGCCGAGGCGGTGGCGGCGCCGGCAGCCAGGGCGGCCAGGGCGGAGAGCTTGATGACGGTTCTCATGGCGGGCGGATTCGGCAGACAGCCGTTCTCCACTCCCTATCACGGCGAATGCCGCTCGGTGCGTCATGCAAGATTTGCCGGGTTTTGCCGGACCCGACGCGACGACGCCCCGATCCTGGTCGGATCGAGGCGTCGCTGCCGGGTCCCGGTGCGGGACCGAGTTCAGGCCTTGCGGCGTCGGCGGGCGGCGATCAGGCCGGCGCCGGCAGCGAGGGCCAGCATGGTGCCGGGCTCCGGAACCGGAGCAGCCGAGCCGAAGACCTTGAAGTCGGGCTGGATGTCCTGGCCGCTGGAGAGGTGGACGTTCGGGGTCGTGATCCGCAGGCTGCTGATCTGGTTGACGCCGAACTGGGCCACGTCGAAGGAGTAGTAGCTCATCGTCTGGCTGCCGATGAACTTGGGATCGTTGCCCTGACCGTAGGTGGCGAGCTGGATGTTGGTGTTGATCCGGTTCTTGGTATCGACGTTCACAACCTTGCCGATCGGGTTGCCCTTGCTGTCCAGGGCCTGGAGGCTGAACTTGGAGTTCGCCCCGCCGATTCCGCGCTCGGTGATGAACACCTTA
>JAKRSE010000210.1:0-1184 GCA_022402505.1 Fimbriimonadaceae bacterium
GCGGACCCTCCGCCCCTGGCAGCCGGCCCTGGAAGGCCACCTGACCGATCTCGCCGCCCGGCTCGATCTCCCCTGCGCCGCCGCCGCACCCGCCCTCCACGACCGCCGCGACCACTTCCCGGTCTATGACGCCGTTGTCTGCGCCCACACCCTCTGCACCGCCGACGAGGTGATCGGGCGCAAGCCGCAGCGTGCCCCCGGCCAGCCTCCCATCGAACCCCGACCCCAGCGCGGCCTCAACGGCGAGCGGTTCCTGCGCAGCGCCGCGGGATTCGCCGCCATCCACGCGGACCGGCCCGACCTGATGGAAGGCTCCCGGCTGATCGCCGAACGCTCCGACCCCGACGTCCTCCCCGGCCGCACCCGCCTCCCCGACCCCCTGCCCGAACCCGACAAGGCCCTGATCCAGATCACCGAAGCAGGCGCCCGCGAACGATGGGGAACCATCACCCCCGCCATCCGCAGGCGGCTCGACTTCGAACTCAGCCGGATCATCCCCCGCGAATTCAGCAGCCATTTCCTCATCGCCTGGGATCTCTGCCGATGGGCGGCGGATCGGCAGATCCTCTTCAGCGGGCGCGGGTCGGTGGTCGATTCCGCCGTCGCCTACTGCCTCGGATTCAGCCGGATCGACGCCCTCGCCCACGACCTCCACTTCGACCGCTTCCTCCCCGAAGACGGCAGCAAGCGGCCCGACATCGACATCGACTTCGAAGCCGCCAAGCGCGACGAGGCCCGCAGCTATCTGGTCGAAAAGTACGGCCGCGAAAACGTCGCCGGCGTCGCCGCCTTCGGCGCCTACTGCAGCCGGGGCATCATCCGCGAAGTCGGCCGGATGCTGGAGCTGCCCGACGACCTGATCGGCGTCCTCTCCAAGCAGATCCACGGCTCCGTCTCGCCCGACCGGCTGGAAGAGCACATGCAGAAGCGGCCCGAGCTCGCCCGCCACCTGGACAAGAAGCTGCGGCTGGAATGGGTGTTCCGCCTCGCCCGCGAGATGATGGACCTGCCGCGCAACATCCGCGCCCATTCCTCCGGCGTCGTCATCTCCGCCCGACCGGTCTGGGAGACCGTCCCCGTCCAGCTCTCCGGGGTCTCCGATTTCGAAGAGGAAGGCGGCCTGCGCATCATCCAGTGGGACAAGCGGAGCTCCAAGCACTGGTTCGACAAGTTCGACATCCTCT
>JAKRSE010000210.1:1194-2332 GCA_022402505.1 Fimbriimonadaceae bacterium
GAAAACGCGCCCGTGGACGATCCCGAAGCCTATCGCACCATGCGCAGCGGCGAACTGATCGGCATCCCCCAGAGCGCCTCACCCGCCATGCGCCAGGCCCACATGCGCCTTCAGACCGAGAACCTGACCGACGCCGCCCTGGTCCAGGCGGGCATCCGGCCGGGGGTCGGCGGAGCCGTCAAAATCAACGAGCTGATCGCCCGAAGGCGCGGGCTCAAAAGCTACACCTTCGACCATCCGGAACTCGAACGCATCCTCGGCCACACCTACGGCATCGTCGTCTTCCAGGAACAGATCGACATGCTGCTCACCGCCTTCGTCGGCTGCAGCGGCGGCGAGGCGGAAGACATCCGCGAAGAGATTCACAAGCGACGGCGCGAGGACTACGGCCAGGTCATCCGCGAAGACCTGCTGCGGCGCATGATGGAGCGGGGGTTCAGCCGGCCCGTCGCCGAACAGGTCTTCGAACTCGTCGCCGGGTTCAAGGGCTACGGCTTCGCCCAGGGCCACGCCCTCGCCTTTGCCGAGATCAGCGTCCGCTCGATCCACTGTCAGCAGAACCACCCGGCCGAATACTTCGCCGCCCTCTTCGACGCCCAGCCCGCCGGCTACTACGGCCCCTGCACCCTGGCGAACGAGGCACGGATGCGCGGGGTCCGGATGCTCCCGCCCCGGCTGGGATGCTGCGACGAGGGCTTCAGGGTCGAGGATGTCGTCTCAGGGGCATCCCCCCAGACCCAGCCTGCCATCCTGACTCAACAGCAGGAACAGGGGAGCTCGGCCGTGCCAGGCAAGGCCATGTGCATCGTCGTCCCCGGGGGCGGAATCCGGGTCGGGCTCAAGCAGGTCAAGGGGCTCTCGACCGCCTCGCGCCGACTCCTGCTCGACCTCCCGCCCGGACTCGACCTCGCCGGATTCTTCCGCCGAGCCCGAATTCCCATCGACGAGATGGAACGCCTCGTTCAGATCGGCTACCTCGACGAGCTGCACCCCCACCGCCGCTCACTGCTCTGGGCCCTGCCCCGCCTGTTGGAATGGGGCGCATCGGAGACCGCCGGGCTCGACATCCAGGAGCCGCTCCCGCCCATCCCCGACGGCGATCCCGACTTCTCCCGAGCCGAAAAGGACATCCGCGAAC
>JAKRSE010000211.1 GCA_022402505.1 Fimbriimonadaceae bacterium
TGTCGTCGGGGCCCTGAATCCCACGAATGGAGTCACCTACTGGTTCACCGAGGAAGTGGGCGGGGCCGCTACTGCCGGTCCCAGCTTCACCTACCTGACGGTGAACAACAACGCCTCGCTCCTGACCGCCAACACGGCCGCCCTTGTCGTCCCGACCGACAACGGCTCCCTGGTCGCTCTGGATGCCAGCGGCGCTGCGAATTCACAGGGCTCACTGCGCGTCTGGCAGTTCAATGCCGATCAGGGCCCGGCCACGTCCGTCGCCACGGGCGGCTGGCGGTTCGGCGACTTCCGATCCTGGATGTACGCGGGCGACGGGGCAGGCATTCTCTATGCCTTCAACGGCAACGACGACATCAATCCCAATCCGATCACGCCCGGCGTTCCGCCCGGCGACTTTGATCTGGTGGAGAACGATCCCGGCTTCGGCGACCTCAACGGAGTCCTGAACCAGAACAACATCCAGCTCCTCTCGCCGGAAGGCTTCGAGACCCTCTCGAACGCCGTCCTCAACGACACCCTCACTTCGGCTCAGCTCGCCACCCTTGCGGCCAACGAGAGCGTGACCAGAAGGACCTTCGAGGTGGGCGAGACCCTGTATGTCGTCATCCGCAACCTGCCGGACCTGACGGGCTCAGTCGGCCCCTACCAGATCCGGATGAGGATCAACAGCGGCGGTCAGGTCATCGACCGACTTCAGCCGGTTCAGCCGATCAGCTCGCTGGTCGCTGCCTCAGCCACGTCGCAGCTCTGGTTCGCGGCCGTGCCGATTCTGCCCAACAATCGGGGCCTCAGAGCCGGATCGGACGCCATCGTCTCCTTCCAGGTTCAGGCCACCGGCAGGCCCGTCTCCTCTTCCGAAGTCCTGCTGGACTACACGGACACGGTGGCTCCGGGTCTGGCCGACGGCGTGCTCCGAGTCGCCAACCCGCTTGGCGTCCTCTTTGCCCAGAGCGATGCGGCCAACTCCATCGGGGCCTCTTCTGGAGGCAACACGACCAACGTCTACGCCCCGACGGCTCTGGGACGGACCGACTTCCTGGATGCCGGAACCGCAGACGGTCCGCGGGCTGAGAAGTTCACGGCCGATGGTCTGCTGGCGCCTACGCCCGGCGGATGGTTCGGTCCGACGACCGCCACCTCCGGCAACCTTTCGGCTCACGCCGCCCAGGCCAAGTCGGCGATGCAGGTCATCGACCGCAGCCTGAGCATGCTCGTCCTCGGAACCAACCGAGGTCTGCAGAACGTGCGGATGGAAGGTCGGGATCTGGAGTGGCAGGTCACGCTGAGCGGCACCCTCGCGATCGAGGCGAATCAGAACATCTTCCGACCGTTCAGCCGAAACACCCAGGGGGTCACGCCGGTCAACTACGGAAACATCGAAGATCGACCTCAGTTCCGGCTGAACCGAAGCCTCGACGATCCGAACATCGACGCATCGGCTCTGGGTGCAGCCCGCTCCCGAGCCGGCCGAGTGGAGAACCCCGTGGCAAGCCGAGTCTCGCTCCTGCCGCCCAGCTTCACGGCCGCGAACCTGACGACTTACCGATCGGCCGCAGGTTTCGACGCACAGCTGACTCGGACCCTCTCCACGACCCCCTTTGAACTCCAGCTCAATGTGCCGCGCTATCAGCCGGCGAGCGGGCCGGAGACCACGGCGGGCAACCTCCGCCGCGGCTACCGAGGCACGGCCGTCGTCTATCTGGACGGCGCCGGACAGGGAAGCGGCTTCGTCTCCACCGATCCCAACCGACAGGTCGTGCTCGGTGTTCGGGTCGCCCCGGACGTCTCGGTTCGGGTCGTCAATCCTCCGCTCGACTTCGGCTCGCTCCCGGCCGGCTCCGGCTGGAACGGCGGCCCGCTCGTGAACGGTCGCCGAACCTGGGCGAACCCGCTCGACCATACGGTCGTGCCGCAGTCCGCCTACGCTCCGACCAACCCCGAGTACCGCAACAACGGCTACTTCCGGCCCCTGGAAGTGGTGAACGAAGGAAACGTCAATCTGCTGAACGTCCGCATCGCCAAGAACTACAAGGTTCGTCGGCCGGGCGGCAGCGTCAGCGTGGAGCCCTTCCGAGCCACTCCGACGGACGCCCATGAAATGGCGTGGCTGCCGGCAGGCAACTTCCTGCTCAGCGACATCGACTTCAAGTGGAGCCCCCTGCGGCTCTCGGGACTCGATGCCGAAGGCCGGGCGATCATTCCCAAGGCCAGGGTCGGAGACTCGTTGCCCACGCAGCTCTCCAGCAACCCCGTCCGCCGAGCCAACCCATTCCTGAACGAGAATGGAAACACAGGGGTCGATCCGACCTCCTTCC
>JAKRSE010000212.1 GCA_022402505.1 Fimbriimonadaceae bacterium
TGAATCCCGACGCCTTGACCCAGAAGAGCCCGGCCTCATCCGACCGACAGGATGTGTTGCCCTCGGCGAGGATCGCGGCCCCGAGCTGGGGATCTCCCAGAGCCCGGCTGATGCGGATCAGATCGTGGGGAGGCTGCATGGCTGGAGTCTTCAGTCGGCCAGGTCCGTGTTGCTCACCTGGATCCCGGAGGTCTCGTCCACCGGGATGAACCGCAGCGTGATGAGGCAGGGGATCGTGGCGAAGAGCACGATGATGAAGATGGCGGGGAAGTCGAGCGAGGCCATCAGGGCGCCGCTCAGGGTGCCCGCCGCCGCGATCAGCAGCGCCCCCATCCCCGTGCCGATGGCGTAATGGGCGGTGGTGAACTTGGGATTCCGCTGAGCGATCGCCTGGAGGCAGATCAGGTAGCCCGCGAACCCGAACCCGTAGCCGAACTGGTCGAAGAACATGATCGTCGCCATCGCCGGGACATTGGCGATGGCCGGGTTCACCGACGCGATCCAATAAAGGACGTTGGGCAGGTTCATCGCCAGGGCGAGAATCCAGAAGCTCTTCCGGACGCCGATCCGTGAGATCAGGAAGCCGCCGACGATCCCGCCGGCCACGATTCCGATGACCCCCCAGGTGCCGTTGACGATGCCGACATCCAGCACCGAGAAGCCCAGCCCTTGAGTCGGATCGTCGGGACCGTCGCGCTTGTCCTGCAGGAAGATCGGCACGATCCGGCCGAGCATCGCCTCGCCGAATCGATAGAAGAGCACGAAGCTGAGGATCGCCCAGATGTCCCGCTGGCCGAAGAAGCTGCCAAACGCTTCGCCCAGCTGGGTGCCCTTCAGCGTCCGGCCGGCGAGGCTGCCAAAGAGGGCGCCCATTGCGAGACCGATTGCGGCGTTGAGGCCATGCAGGAGCCGGGAATCCATCCCTCCGGCCAGGCGGATGAAGAGGAGGTACCAGTCCAGCTCGCCCTTGAGGGTCCATCCGGGGAGCAGCCAGGAGAGGGCATGACCCACCAGGCCGAATCCATAGGCGAGGCCGAAATAGAACCAGCCGAAGGCGATGATGACCAGAACCGTCCGGCCCAGATTCAGGCGGTTTTCGGCCGGGTCCATCGGGGCCGGAACATCCACGGCGGGCCGAGGAAGCGTGAAATGGTTGAGGATCGCTCCGCCGCCATAGACGACCGCCAGACCGAAGAGGGCCAGCATCCAGGCGGTCGGCTGGCTCATTCCCCGTTCGATCAGCAGCCCGGCCAAGGCGACGACTCCGCCGGTGGCGAAGAGGCGGCCGAGGCGGAAGAAGGTGCTCTGCCAGCCGACGAAGACCTTCTGAGACTGCCGGTCGGTCGCCAATAGGTAGTAGCCGTCGGTGGCGATGTCGCAGGTCGCGCTGAAGACGGCCGTCACCGCCAGAACCGCAAGGGCCACCCCCAAGGGATTCGGAACCTGCAGGGCCAGGGCGAGCAGGATGATGAGCGCCGCGATGCCCATCTGGCAGAGGGTGATCCAGCGTCG
Source organism: Fimbriimonadaceae bacterium (assembly GCA_022402505.1). Lineage (GTDB taxonomy): Bacteria > Armatimonadota > Fimbriimonadia > Fimbriimonadales > Fimbriimonadaceae > JAKRSE01. The sequence goes on from JAKRSE010000212.1 coordinate 1,513, forward strand.
CTTGGTGCCGTTCAGTTCGACGATGGGGCCCCAGAGAAGCTTGAAGGACCAGGGCAGAGCGATCAGGCTCGTCCAGGTGGCGATCGCCTGGTTCTCGATCCCCAGTCCCTTGAAGATCGTCATGCTGACGTCCTGGACCAGAAAGACCGGCAGGGCCTGCATGAAGTAGAGCGGCACCACGTAGGTCAGGGGATTTCGTCTCGCCTCGGCAACGCTCATCGGTCCGACCGACAGTTTGACCGGTCCCCGAGGGGTTTTGCCCGTTCATAATCGAGACATGTTTGGCTGGATCGTTCTGACGGCACCCTTCAACCTCAAGCCGGGGTCGATCGAGCCTGAGGAGGCGAGGCGGTGACCGGGCTGTTTCGAAGGGCCGCTGGGCTCGCTGATCTGCAGAACGCCCTTTTGGACCCGCTGGTGAAGCGGGAAGGTCTGACCCACGCATCGTTTCAGCTCCTCGCCACGGTTCGGGCGGGAGGGAGGATCAGTCAGGCCGAGGCGGCCCGGATTCTGGGCCTGAGCGCAGCCACCGTCAGCGAGGCAGCCGCCGACCTCGCCGCCAAGGGGTGCCTGGCGCGGGAACGGAGCGATGAGGATCGCCGACTGCAGGTGCTTCGGGTCACGCCGGCAACCGACGAGGTGCTCGACCGGATCGCCCGAGACCTGAAGAAGATCGAAGAGCGGGTCCTGGAGGGCCTCGACCCCGCTGCGCTTCGGCAGGCGTGCGAAACGCTCGACCGGGTGATCGAGCGGATGGCGGAGCGGGAGCTGTGATGACGGCGACGCTGGTGCTGGCGGCCCT
>JAKRSE010000213.1 GCA_022402505.1 Fimbriimonadaceae bacterium
CACGAGTTCGACGACGAGGAGATCACGGCTCTGGAGGCTCTGGCCAAGCAGGCGGCCTTGAGCATCGACAACGCCAAGCTGAATGTGCGGAGCACCTTGATGCAGGAGATGCATCACCGGGTGAAGAACAATCTTCAGCAGGTCGCCTCGCTGCTGCGGATTCAGATTCGGCAGAGCGAATTGGAGGAGACCAAGCAGGCCCTCTCGGATTCGCTGGCTCGGATGCTGGCGATCGCCTCGGTCCACGAGCTTCTGAGCCGCGAAGATCTCGATCACGTTGGGCTGAAGGAGCTGGCCGACACGCTGGCCCACCACGTGCAACAGTCGGTGCTCTCGCCGGAGATGAACATCCGTTTCTTTGTGAGGGGCGACAACGTCTATTTGAACACGGCTCAGGCCACGCAGGTCGCTCTGATCATGAATGAGCTGATCGGCAATGCGGTGGAGCACGGCTTTGCCGGCAGCCGGGAAGGAGAGATTCACGTGTCCATCGAAGAGAAGAACGGCGAGATCGGCCTCTGGGTCAGCAACAACGGGGTGCCCCTGCCGGAGGAGTTCGACTGCACTCAAGGGCACCTGGGCCTGAAGATCATCGACTCTCTCACCAAGTCGCTCGGCGGCTCCTTCACGATGGAGAATCGGCTGGGCTGGACGGTGAGCGAGGTCCGGTTCTCGCGGGCGGGGGCGGAATGAGCGGGTACGACTTGATCCTGCGAGGCGGGACCCTGGTGACCGGCGCGGGCCAGACCGTTGCAGACCTCGCCGTTCGGGACGGCCGGATCGAGCAGATCGGCGATCTGGGCGGGGCCGCGGCCGCCTCGGAAGTGGATGCGGAAGGGAAGCTGATCCTGCCCGGATTCATCGACACCCAGGTCCATTTCCGAGAGCCGGGTCTGGAGCACAAGGAGGACATCGAGTCCGGCAGCCGGGCCGCGATCTGCGGTGGCGTCACGACCTTCTTCGAGATGCCGAACACCCAGCCGGCGACGATCGGGGCGGAGGAGCTGGAGGACAAGCTGAACCGGGCGAAGGGTCGGGCCTGGGCCGATCACGCCTTCTTCATGGGAGCCTCGCCGGAGAACGCGGAACGCCTCGCTGAGCTGGAGCGGCTTCCCGGCACGCCGGGGGTCAAGATCTTCATGGGCAGCAGCACCGGCTCGCTGCTGGTGGATGACGAGGACCTGCTGCGGCGGGTCCTGGAGAACGGCGAGAGGCCCTGTCCGGTCCACAGCGAAGACGAGGCCCGGATGCGGGAGCGGAAGTCGCTGATTTCGGCCGATCCCCACCCCCGAGAGCATCCCTATCTAAGAGATGCCGAGGCGGCAGTGATCAGCACCAAGCGGCTGATCCGGCTGAGCCGGGAGACGGGCCGTCCGGTGCACGTCCTTCACATTTCGACTCGGGACGAGCTTCCCATCCTGGCGGAAGCCAAGGCGGAAGGGCTTCGCGTGACCTGCGAAGCCACGCCGCAGCACATGCTTCTGGAAGCCTCGCTGTACGAGAGCCTGGGAAGCCTGCTCCAGATGAACCCTCCGGTTCGGGCCGAGGAGCATCGGGCCGCCATCTTTCGGGCGGTGCAGGATGGGCTCTTCGACGTGTTCGGCAGCGATCACGCCCCGCACACGCTGGAGGAGAAGTCTCGCCCTTACCCGAGCTGTCCCAGCGGGATGCCGGGGGTGCAGACGATTCTGCCCCTTCTTCTCGATCAGGCCTTGGGCGGAGCCTTTCCGTTGGAACAACTGGTCCGGATGGGGTCGGAGCGTCCCGCTTCGCTCTACGGCCTGGCGAAAAAGGGGACGCTGGAACCCGGTATGGACGCCGATCTGGTGCTGGTCGATCCGGGCGGAAGCTGGACCATCGCTCAGGCGGACCTGCAGGCGCGGTGCGGCTGGAGCCCCTATGTCGGGCGGACCCTGCGGGGGAGGATCGAATCGGTCTGGCTTCGGGGCAGGCTCGCCTCGCAGAATGGCCGACCCGCCGGCGATCCCTCCGGCGCCTCGGTCGACTTCACCTGGAAGTGAAGGGAGAGGCCGGTCCGTGAACTGGGACCGGCCTCTCCATGAGGTGGGTCAGGGGCGGGTCAGCTTCTGCCAGAGGTAGCGGACGACCGTCGCCATGACGTGCGGCCTCTCCTCGATGCGGCCGATGCCGTGGTCGCCCCGCGGATAGAGGAAGACATCGAACTGCTTGCCGGCGCGGATCAGGCGCTCCTGCAGCCGAGCCGTGTCCTGGTAGAGCACGTTGTCATCCAGCATCCCATGAACCAGGAGCAGGTTGCCCTTGAGCCCTTCCACGTTGTCGATCGGCGAGG
>JAKRSE010000214.1:0-14174 GCA_022402505.1 Fimbriimonadaceae bacterium
CTGATCGGCAAGCGTCTGATCAGCCCGCAGAATCCGGCGGGCATGGTCGTGGAGCAGGTCCTGGTCGGCGAGCTGGTGGACATTGCGAGCGAAATCTACGTCTCCGTTCTGCCCGACCGAGCCGCGGGCAAGAACCTGGTGATGCTCTGCGCCGAGGGAGGCATGGAGATCGAAGAGCTGGCCGCGACCCGACCGGAGAAGATCATCCGCCGGCACATCGACCCGGCCTGGGGCATGGAAGACTTCGAGCTTCGCGAGATGGTGGAGGCGGCGGGAATTCCCGGCCCTCAGCAGCGCGCGATGGTCGGCCTGATCCGGGGACTCATCCGGGCCTTCGAGAAGGTGGATGCCGACATGATCGAGATCAACCCCTGCGCCGTGACTCCGGAAGGGAAGATCGTGGCGGCTGATGCGAAGGTGAGCATCGACGAAAACGCCCTCTTCCGCCATCCCGAATACCGCGAGACGGCCACCGATTCCGCCGAGGACCCGCTGGAGGCCGAGGCGATGGAGAAGGGGATCGCCTACGTCCGGCTGGGCGGCGAGATCGGCATCATCGGCAACGGTGCCGGCCTGGTCATGTGCTCGCTGGACGAAGTGAGCCGGGCGGGCGGCAAGGCGGCCAATTTCTGCGACGTCGGCGGCGGCGCTTCGGCCGAGAAGGTGAAGGCCTGCATGGAAGTCGTCCTGAAGGACCCGAACGTCAAGGGCCTGCTGATCAACATCTTCGGCGGCATCACCCGAGGCGACCTCGTGGCCGAAGGGATCCTGACCGCCTACAATTCGCTGGACATCCGGGTCCCGGTTGTCGCCCGAATCGACGGCACCGACGCGGCGGCCGGGCTCAAGAAGCTCGAAGGCTCGAAGGTCATCGGCGCGGCCACCATGCAGGAAGCCGCCGCCAAGATCGTCGAGATCACCCGATAAGGATCTTCTCTTCCGGATAGCGGAGCCGCCCCGGCGGTCCAGTCCGGGTGAAGGCGAAGAGCACGGTGAGGGCGCCAAGGCGTCCCCAGAGCATCACCACCATGATGACCGCCTGCCCGAATCCGTTCAGCTCGGTGGTGAGGGCCAGGCTCAGGCCGCAGGTGGCGAAGGCAGAAACCACTTCGAACGCCGCCTGCTGCATGGAGATCGGGTGGGTCAACAAGATCAGCCAGGTCGCGGTGGCGGTGACGATCAGCGACAGGGTCAGAACCGAAGCCGCCTTGCGGACCATCTCTCCTGGAATCGCTCGACCTCCGACGATCGGCGTGCTCTGGCCGCGAGCATAGGCCCCCACCGCCAGGATGAGGATGATGAAGGTCCCGGTGGTGATGCCTCCGCCCATGGATGCCGGCGCGCAGCCGATGAACATGAGGCCCATGAGGACCAGCTGAGTCGCCGAATCGAGCGAGTCGAATCTGGGCATCCCGACGAAGCCGGCCGTCCGGGCCGAAATCGACTGGAAGAAGGAGAGGGCGATCTGCCGCTCCAGCGGCTGGTCATCGAGCACCCGCCCGGGCCGGGCTTCCCCAAGGAGGATCAGGAGTGCGCCGCCGATGATCAGGCCCGCCACGACGATGAAGGTGATCCTGGTATGCAGACTCAGCCGCTTGTTCCAAGGGTAGGTCAGGATGTCGAACAGGACGGGAATGCCGAGCCCGCCCAAGACGATCAGGGTGCCTGCGATCGCAAGGGTTCCGTTGTCCGTAGGGAACCCGCCGGGGAACCGAGGGTCGCCGCTGAAGAGGTCGAACCCCGCATTGCAGAAGGAGGAGACGGCGTGAAATATGCTGAAGAAGACCGCCTCTCCATCGCCCAAAACCCCGCGCCAATGGAGCCAAAACGCACACGCGCCGAGGAACTGGATGACGAGGACCGTCAGCACAACCTGCCGGGTGAGCAGCAGGATGCCCCGCCCGCTCACCAGACCGAGGCTGTCCTGCAGGCCCATCCGGTCGGCCATGCTGATGCTCCGGCCCAGCAGCCGGAAGACGAGCACGGCCAGCACCATGTAGCCGACTCCGCCGGTCTGGATGAGGAGGAGCAGGACGATCTTCCCCATCAATGAGAGCTCGGTAGAGACCGGGATCAGGCTGAGACCGGTGACGGTCAGAGCGGAAACTGCGGTGAAGATGGCCTCGTTCAGGCTCAGGGCCGAGCCCGTGGTCATTCCGGGCAGCAGCAGCGCCCCGGTGCCGACGGCGACCAGCAGAACGAGCCCCAGCATCAGCCGGCCGGCGGTGCTGAACCGTTTCGGCCGCCGCTCAGTCGCCGCGCGCAAGGCCGACCACTCCTTCCAGCGGGCCGATCACCAGAATCTCGTCGTCGGGCCGGACGACGAGGGTCTTTTTGGGCATCGAGAGGAACCGGCCATCTCTTCCGACCCCGGCCACGAGGATGCCGTACTTCCGCTCGACGTCGGAGTCGGCCAGGCTCAGTCCCAGCATGGAATCAGGAGCGATCATCTGGCTGGCGGTGTAGCCGCCCGCCAGGCCGATCTGTTCGGTCACGGAAGGGATGACGATCTCCCGGGCGAGTCGGGCGCCGCTGTTCTGCTCCGGCAGCACGACCCGGTCCGCCCCGACATTCAGCAGGATCGACTTCTGCCGTTCCGTGCTGGCCTTGCAGATGACGGTCTTCATGCCGAGGCTCTTCAGGGCGACGGTCGTCATCAGATTGGCTTCGAACGCCGACCCGATCGCCACCACGGCGGTTTCGTAGGCGGTCACATCAGCCTCGCGCAACGCCTCTTCGTCGGTGGTGTCGAAGCAGAGGGTCTGGGTGATCTCGTGGCTGTGCCGCTGGACCAGGTTGGGGTCCGTGTCCACTCCCAGCACCGAGTGCCCTTCCTTGACCAGGGTGGTCGCCAGGCTCGTGCCGAACCGACCGAGCCCGATGACCACGAACTCCCGAGCTTCGATGCCTCCCGACTTGCCGAACATGGCTTCCCGATGATATCCCAAGCCGGGAGACGGCTTACAGCGACGCCAGCGCGCGCTCGACCCGATCGCCCATTTCGTCGATCTGATCTTCGGTGATCGAGATGGCCGGGGTGAAGCGGAAGGTCCGCTTGCGGGTTTCCTTGGTGAGCAGCCTCTGGGCGAGCAGGGCATGGGTCATCGCCGCCGAATCGACGGTCTCATCCAGCTCCAGGCCGACCAGGAGCCCTCTCGCCCGGACCTCCTTGATGCACGAGAAGTTGAAGGCGCGGAAGCGGTCGGCGAGCCGGTCGCCCAGCTGCGCGGACCGCTCGGAGTAGCCCTTCACTTCCATCTCGGCCATGGCGGCAATCGCCACAACCGAGCCCAGGGGGTTGCCGCCGAAGGTGGATCCGTGGTCGCCCGGCTGGAAGACCTCCATCACCTCGCGTCGGCCGACGGCGGCGGAGACGGGCAGCGCCCCTCCGCCCATCGCCTTGCCGATGGCGATCAGGTCCGGCTTGGCCGCGGGCTCGTGCATCCAGGCGAACCGCCGTCCGGTGCGGCAGAATCCGGTCTGAACCTCGTCCCAGATCAGCAGGACGCGGTTCTCGTCGCAGACCCGCCGCACTTCCGTCATCCAGCCGTCCGGCGGGATGAGGATGCCTCCCTCGGCCTGGATCGGCTCGCAGAGGAAGGCGACGGTGTTCGGAGTGATCGCCGCCTTCAGAGCCTCAAGGTCGCCGAAGGGGATGATCTTGAAGCCCGGACCATAGGGGCCGAAGTGCTTCTTGTACTTGTCCTCGCTGCTGAACCCGACGATCGTGGTGGTGCGGCCGTGGAAGTTGTCCGAGCACACGATGATCTCGGCCTGATCCAGCGGGACATTCTTGACGGTGTAGCCCCACTTTCGGGCCAGCTTGATGCAGGTCTCGTTGGCTTCTGCCTCGGTGTTCATCGGGCAGGCCATGTCCAGCTCGGTGAAGTCACAGACCGCCTTGAGGAAGAGCCCGACTTCGCTGGAATAGAATGCCCGGCTGAGGACCGTGACCCGATCCAGCTGCCTCCGGATCGTGTCCATGATGAACGGGCTCAGGTGTCCATGGGCGACGGCCGAATAGGCGCCGATGCAGTCCAGGTACTCCTCGCCTTCCGACGTCCACACACGCACGCCATCCCCACGCACGACATTGACGGGGAGGGGCTTGTAGTTGTGGGTGCCGTAGGTTTCGCTGAGCCGGACCGCATCTTCGGTCGAGAGCTCCGCGACAACCTCCTGCACGCCTCTGGAAAGAACGTCTTCCCAGAGCGTTTTGGACGTGGTCGCCATCTCTGCATTATGGATGATCGGCGCGCCGGGATCAGGCCGGGAATCTGGGGAGTCGATCAGGCGAGGGCGGCGGGCTCGGTCCCCTTGACTCCGCCGTCGATCCGTTCGATCTGCTCCTTGGTCAAGCGGAAGTCGAGCGCGGTCATGGATTCGGCGACCTGGGCCGGGTTCTGGCATCCGAGGATCGGCACGGTCGGCAGCTCCTGGCCCGTCAGGTAGCCGAGAACCACCTGATGGATCGTCGCGCCCGTCTCGGCCATGATCGCCTGCATCACGCCGAATCGCCGGTCGCGCTCCTGAGGTTCGTAGAAGCCCCGGAATCCGGCGTTCATCTGGTCCAGGGTTCCAGCTGCCATTCGGTGGAAGAGTCCGAAGGCCTGGGCTTGGTAGGGGATCGCCGCCATGCCTTCTCGGAGCAGGAACTCATGGCGCTCCGGATGCATCCAGCCCGTGTTTTCGCTTCCGTAGGGCCTCGTGGCCAGCCGGGCGGCGTTCCAAAGGGTCTGGTCGGCGACGAAGCCGGTCCGGCCCCGAGACTTTGCGATGCCGGCGGCCTCCTCCAGGCGGTCCAGCTGCCAGTTGCTCGCTCCGATGTTCCGGACAAGGCCCTCGTCCTGGAAGCCCCACAGGGAGTCCAGGATCTCGCCGACCGGCCGGCTGCGCTCATCGGCATGGAGCCAGTAGAGGTCGATGCGGTCGAGGCCGAGGAGGTCGAGGCTTCGCTCCAGGTCTTCCCGAAGGTCGGCCGCTCCCAGTCGGCCCCGGTCAGGTTCCTGAATGGTGGGATGGCCGCCCTTGGTGGCGACAACCATCTTGCCCGCAAGTCCGGTCGACTTCAGCCAACGCCCGATGACCCGCTCGCTCATGCTCTTGGGCAGGGTCGGCTCCCAGTCGCCGTAGATCGCAGCGGTATCCAGGAAGGTGCCGCCAAGCTCGGCGAAGCGGTCGAAAAGCGGTCCGGCCTTCTCTTCCGGAATGGTCGTCCCGACCCCGCCCGTCCCCAGGCAGAGTCGGGAGACGGCGAGATCGGTGCCGGGCAGGGTGAGGGCTCGGCTCATGAGTAGTCGGGCGTCTCGGGGGCGGGGAAGTCGGCGCCCTCGGCATCGAGGATCAGCAGCCAGTCGCCCTCGCCCGGCGGGAGGAATCCCTGGCGCCTGGCGGGAGTCGGGCCGATCTTGGTCAGTTCTCCGGTCGCGGCCGATTTCCACCACCCGGAGACCGACCCGCTGTTCAGGCAGCCGAGATCGAGGGTCAGCTCCCGAGGTTCGGGGAGGTAGGCGATCGCAAACTGCCCCTCCCGGTCGACGGCCGCCACCGATCGGTCGTTGGCGGCAAAGAGTCCGTTGCCCGCCACAGCGAATCGGTCTCCCAGATCCGGCTGCAGCCGGGTCCAGGGGCGGCTCTCCACCGCCGCTCGAAGGTGCTTCAGCGACTCGGCGCCTGGCAGACGGGCCGCGGCTCGCCAGTCGCCCGCCAGCCGCCAGTTGGGCGAGCCGTAGGCGTGCCCCATACCTCCGCCCAGGATCGCCTGAGCCGCTTGTCGGCGAGCCTGCAGGGCCGATCCCCAAGCCTCGTGTTCGCCTTCGTAGGTGGATTCGCCCAGGAAGAAGGGGCGGACCGGAAGCTTCTTCCATTCGGCGTGGGCGACCTCTTCCACGTCCGGCTGGACCTTGTTCCAGGCCTTGTTGAACCCTCGAAAGTAGGTGTAGACCATGCTGACGTCCAGCCAGGATTCGTCGGTCGGCCAGACATCGGTGCTGGAATGGCTGGAGGATGCGTGATAGGTGCAGAGCCTGGCAGGGTCGCCTTCCTTCAGGCCTTCGGCCAGGGCTCGGATTTCGTGCAGGGCGTTCCAGGGATCGTTGTCGCCGCCGAGGATCCAGGCGATGTGGTCCAGATGTTGGAACCGTCTCCCGAGCCAACGGCCCAGCGCCCGGCAGTTGTCGCCGCCGTAATTGTTCATCGGCAGCGGCTTGCCGTCCGGTCGGGATCCGGCCCAGCCTTCGCCGCAGCAGCCGGTCCAGAGCGGCGCGATCCAGACGGCCAAGCCGAGTCGGCGGGCATCCTGAAGCACGGCTTCGACATGGTCGAAGAAGGCCTCGTTCGGCCGGGTCAGGTCATCGACATTGTGGAAGGGGTGCAGGCCGCCGACGGTCGGCACTCCTGTAAAGGCCGTGAGCTGGCATTGGATGGTGGTGAAGCCCTGCTGTTTGCGGATCGTCATCAGCTCCAGCGCCTCGGCCCGAGTGAGGGCGAAGAAGAGGAACCAGGCGGTATCGGCCTGCAGAAGGAAAGGTCGTCCGGCCTGGTCTTCCAGGTGCCGGCCGCTGTCGGCGATGCGGAGAGGGAACTCGGGAGATTTCATGGGGTTTCGATGAGGAAGATCTGTCGGGCGGGCGATTCGAGTCGATCGGCGGTGCGGCTCTCTTGGGTGATGAGGTTGGTGATCCGGCGGGGGCCGTCCAGATCGAGACTGAGAGGCTGGAGGGTGAAGATCAGCCGGCGGCCGTCTCGGCGATACTCGACCGCTCGCTCACCCTCATGGATTGTTCGGGTTCCGAAATGATGCCAGGCTCGACTGTAGGCCTGGAACAGGGCGCTCTGTTCCGAAGTCGGGAGATGGGCCGGGTCGTTCGGTCGGTCCTGCCTCCAGCTGAGGACGTTCTCCTGGGGGCACCAGTAGAGGAACCACATGACTCGGTAGGCGAGCCCCCGGAAGAAGACTTCTTCTGGATCGTGACCATCCTCCTTCAAAAGTTCGGCATCGAAGACACAGATCGTATCCAGCCACATCGGAAGAGAGGCGAGCCGGGCGAGGATTCCCGGACCGGATCGACCGATGCCGAAGGCCCCGACGTCTTCGGTGCAGACTTGGAGTCCGTTTCGCTGCATCTCCACCAACATCTTCAGGTAAGCGAAGTATTGAGACTCGATGGCAGCGGGCGGTTCCGGGTCGGGTCTGTCGGAGCCGGGGACGCGCAGCTGGTCGATCGTCGCTCCCTTGGGACCGGCCGCATCGGGCTGGGCGCATTGGAGGAAGGAGAACTTGTCGCAGGACATGTTGAAGCTGCTGTCCAGGAAGAACCCGCCGAGTCCGAACTCATCGTGGTATCGCTTCCACGCCGACTGCCAGTGGTCGAACATGATCGGGTCGCGCATGTTGACCTGGCAGAAGACGGGGGCGTAGTGGTCGGCCTCGATGTGGCCGGCCGGATTCCGGACCCAGGGATGCTTTGCTTCCCGAACCTTCTCCCAGACTCTTCCCTTTCGAGCGAGCGGGGTGATTCTGGGGCTCGGCTCGTTCTCGTCGCTGAGGTCGAGGCAGAACTGGAGACCGGACAGGGCCGTGTTGGCCCACATTTCGATCCGCGCACCTGCGTCTCGGGCGATGGAGCAGAAGGTCTTGAATCGATCCTCTCCCACGTGGTCGGAGATGTTCCAATCCACCACGCAGCACATGTTGCTGGCTCCCCAGGTGTTCATGTTGTTGAACTCCCAGCTGGGGATCATGATCGTTTTGGCTCCGAACTCGAGCACCTTCGGGAGACCCTCCTCGATGTACCGATCCACGTCCGGCAGCCCCCATTCCTCCATCACGGCATACGCGCTCACCGGAACCGGCTCCAGACCCACCTTTTGGTTGAGATCGCTCCACAAGGCTTCGCGGATCGACTCCCAGAGGTTGTACCGATCGACTTCATCGGCCACCGGCTCGGGACACCAGAGGACCTCCATCCAATGGGTGGAGAAGTCGTGGGCAAGGTCTCCGCAGTGTTCGTGGCGATGGACGAGGAGCCTTGAGCCGCGTTCCTTCTCGAAGAGCGACCGGATGTGCCCCGGTTCCACCGTTTGGTTGAGCAGGACCCCCCGCGCGGAGTGGGTGAGGGTGAACCCGCAGAGCTGGGTCTGGTAGGGCAGGTATTGGAAGATGTTCGGCTGGTGGATTCCGGGCAGATGCCACTCGGTGCTGAGATAGGTTTCGGCCGACTCCGGTCGCCAGATGGAAGGCGAAGTGGCGTTCCTCAGCCAGAACTCGCAGTCCAGGGCATCCCCGCCTGGCTCCCACGTCGCCAGGTCCAGAATCCGGTAGATCGGGTGGTCCGGAGAGCTCCAGACCCAGCGGTAAGCGAACCCCTGGAAAGTGCGGGAACCGAATGAACGTGTGATCGGCTTCAGCTCCAGACGGAGCTCAGTCTCTTCGGAAACCGAAGGGGGCTGAGACCAGTCGCCGGTCCGGTGCCGGGCCCGCACCGTGTGGAGCATGTACTCCATGGGGCCGTCGGCAACCGCCTGGACTTCCAGCCGAATGACGGTGGAGTCTGCGACCGTTTCCACCGCCCGAACCCGATGCGGAACAAAGCGGAGGCCATCAGGGGTTCTGATCTCGGCGCAGATCGGCCGGGTGGCGTCTCTCATGGGCAGGCCTGCAATCTCGATGCCGCCAAGTCCAACCGGGCCCCCGTCTCGGGAGCGAAGTTCGATGCGGGTTTGCGTGTTCAGAAGGATCTCGTTCATGGGGTTGCAGAGGATCAGGAGAGCCGGCCGGTCAGGATGCCGCCGGGAGGGAGTCGGAGCCGTTCGGCGTCGGGAGCTTCGAGCGCGTCGAGTCGATGAACTTCGGTCAGGCGAACCGGCCAATCGATGTCCACCTCGCCATGGCCCGCATTCACGATGACCACGGAATCGCGTCGGACGCCGATGAGGTCGGGATGCGCGTCGGCGAGGTCGAGCACCTCCCAGTCGCCCGCCACCGAGCCTGGGCGGGCTGCGAAGATTCGCCGGTAAGTCTCCCAGACGCCGGGCCGGTCATCGGGAGAGGGGCCGTGATTCGGGTCGCCGCCGAAGACCTCGGGCACGCCGACCCAGGCGTGAACGGCCTCCAGAGCCATGAATTGGGGCGTGTATCCGCCGAACCGGTAGAACCAGGACGCATCATGGTTCCGGCCATAGAAGACTCGGACATGGCCCGCGGGGAGCAGGAGCTTCAGCATCCGCAGGTGCTCGGCGTAGTCGCCGCCCCGCACCCGCCCCGCCGCCAGTTCTTCCAGAAAGAAGGGCACCGCCTCGGTCTGGTTGTCATGACTGGCGTCCACATGGGGAAAGAATCCGGGGCCGAAGATTTCGTTCAACATGATCGCTTCAGGTTCGACCTCCTGCATCGCCCGCCGCATCTCCTCGACGACCATCGGGCTGAGGGTGCCCATCTCTCCGGCAGGGCGGAGATTGGCGGGGTCCCAGTTCGGCCCCTTGAACCCGGCGGCATCCACGCGGTACCCGAAGAATCCGAACTCCTGGGCGTGCCAGGCGGCCAGATCGGCCATCTCTCGGCGGTAGGCGGGCGAGCCCCAGTCGGTGCTGACGCTCTTCCAGGTCGGATGCCGCATCAGGCTGCCGTCCGCCTCGCGGGCGAAGAGGTCCGGGCAATCCTGCACCCAGTCTGATTCGGGGCTGAGTCCATGGATCACGAGGTCGAACAGAACCCTCATGCCTCGACGGCGAGCTTCGGTCATCAGCCGCCGAAGGTCGTCCGCCGACCCGGCCGCCGGGTCCATCTGCCGAAAGTCGATCGGCATGTAACCGCCGAGCCAATGGGGCATCAGGTAGATCGTGTTGAAGCCGATGTCTCGGTATTCATCCAGCCGGTCGGTCAGGCCGGAGATTCCGCCCGGATAGAAGGCGGGATAGGCCTCCAAGATCACCGCCTCGGCCGGCCAAGCCGGGGTTCCTTCCGCCACCACGGAAGTTTGGGCCCGGCGGATGGCGGTGTCGAGGTCCGGATCCAGGGCCACCAGCAGCGGGGTGGATGAGATCAAGTCGCCGATGGCGGACACTCTCGCCCGGTCGTCCGACCACTTGAAGGTCATGATGCCGCCGTCCCACTCCAGGCCGAATCGGAGGGAGGAATCGGCGAGGAAGGCAGGGCGGATGGAGTGGAACCGTCCCGCTTCTCCAAAGACCGCCAGACCCCATCCGGCGTCTGGGGCGTTGTGGCCCCAGAAGGTTCGGGAGGGAAGCTCTTCGGCCAGGGCGCCCGGTCGGACGTAGGTGCTCGGCCACCAGGGCCCGGGAATCCAGAGCCGGCCGGCCTCTTCTCCCCTCGCACTCAGCCGCCATTCGAACCTGAGAAACCGCTCCGCCGAACCCGTGTGATACCAGCTCAGCCGCAGCTCCGCGCCGGAGGCGTCGGACTCGGACTCCAGGCGAAGGATTCCGGACGGGAGCCGCTGAACCCAACCGCCCGCCCCGGCGATCCAGGGCCCGGACTCCCATCCGGCCGAAGTCTCGACCCTCGCCGACACCGAGAGCGACTTGCCGTCCGGATTCCTGAGGACCACCGAACCCGCAGGCCCGGATTCAAGGATCCATGAAGTCATCGGGAGCGGGGCGGCTCCTCGAAGGCGAACTCGATCTCGTTGGCCCAGTGGGTGACCCAATCCGGGTGGAAGGCCAGAAAGTTCTGCTTGCTGACGCTTCTCCCCTGAGCCAGCTCATAGGAGGGGCCGTTGGAATCGTTGACCCGGAAGGAGAACCTGACCGTCTTGCCCTCGTCGCGGAGCCTGCGCACGTCCGGAATCTCGGACCAGGGGATGAACGCTTCGGTGATCCGCCGGTCCCCCTGTCGCCGGATCACCAGCCGACCCTCGGTCACCGGGCCGCCATCCACCTGAGCCCGAGGCTGGCGGGGATAGAAATGCTTCCGCGGCATGCCCGGCGCCAGAAGCCGCCAGATTTCCGTGCCGCCTCCATGGGTTTCGGCCACCTGGTTCAGGGCGAACTCGTAGTCGGTGCAGGCATAGGCCATGTAGGTCGGGAAGGTCCCCGGCGGGTGAGACTTCAGCCACTCCCGCTCCAGGGGGACGGCATTGAAGGCGATGAGGATGTTGTCGGTTCCACTGCCGCTGGGCAGGTCGGGGTCGCGGCGATAGCTGAATCGGCGGACTCCCTCCGGCCAGACCATCGGCCTCCGCTCGGGAGGGCCCATCACCCCTTCGGGCGGAAAGCCCCGATTGGTGGCGAAGTCGATCGTTTCGGCAGCCGCTCGACCTTTGGGATCGGTGAAGTCGCGGTTGCGGAAGTACTCGCCCATCAGCCCCGGCTCTCCGGTCGGAGTCTTCATCGCGGCGGCGGGCACCAGGCTCCGGGCGAGACCGGGGCCCTCCCATTCCAGGCGCAGCTCGGCTCCTCCCCCTCCCTGGTAATAGTCGATCTCGATCGGCACCGCCTCGCCTCGGCGAAGCTCCACGAGGCCGAAATCCCAAGTCGGGCCATGGTCGGTCCAGTTGTCGATCAGCGTCCTGCCATTCACCCTCAGGCGGACTCCGTCGTCGCTGAGGGTCCAGAACCGGAAGCTGCCGTCGGCCGGAGCGGTGATGGTGCCGACGAATCGGGCGGCGAAGCTCGGGCTGCGGTTCCGTCCGGTTTCGTAGCTGACCGCCGGATAGAAGTAGCTGTCGTCGTCCCGTTCGGCAAACCGGATGCCGCCGGCCCAGGGCGTCGGGTCGAGGGTCTCGGCCAGGAAGTAGATCCCTTGGTCGTCATGCGCCAGGCGGGCCGAGGAGAAGGCGGCTCCTTCGCCCTGAGCCAGGTCCTTGAAGGGCAGCCAGGCGGTCTCGGTCAGGCTGGGCCGGATGCCCTCGGCGGTCAGCGTCTGAGGCAGGACGCCGTTCCAGTCGTCCGGATTCCCGTCCACCGAGATGGTTCGTCGGGCGATGAGATTGACCCTCATCGTCTCGGCGTGGCGGGCCTCGCCGTCGCCTCCGGCATCGAACGTCGCCTGCAGTCGGTAGAGGTTGTCGGGGTCTTCGGCCAGTCCGGCGGTCGGGAGCGCGATCCTCTCGCTTGAGTGAGGCTGAAGCTGGACGCGCCGCTCAGGAAGCCGGGTTCCGTTCACCTGGACCGACAATCGGCCCGAGATCGGTCGGTTCATCAGATTCGTCAGCGTGACCTCCACGCCTCCGTCCGAGCCCACCCGGCCGGTCATGTCCTTGGCGGTGATCTCCACGGGCGGGTAGCCGGAGATGCGGCCGGCTTGAACCGCCTTCACCAGCCGCTCGAAGGATCCTTTGGAGCCGTCGGTCCGAACGTAGACGGCGGTGGAGGAGAGGGGGATCCTCAGGCTTCCGGCCTGGGGCGGGACGATGTTTCCGTTGTGGTCCAGCATCCGAAAGGCGGGGTCGGCGGCGATCTCCAGCCGACCGGGGCTGCCCACCAAGGCGGCCTGTGATGTCCGGAACCACTGGTCGTTCCGCGGATAGATGACCCCCATGTCGCCCAGGATCACCAGCGTCCCGTCGTCGGGATTCTCGGCGTCGTCGAACCGGTAGGCCCAGGGGAGCCCCTTGCCGAAGATCAGTCCGCCGAACCGGCGCTGGCCGATGTGTCTGGCGGCGGCGGCCACGGCGGGGGCCAGAGCCCAGGCGTTCACGGCCCGGTACTCGCGTCCGTCCACCCGCTCGGCGACCGCCTGGTAGGTGTTGCCGCCATAGGTGCCCATCGCCCGCTGCTGGCCGAAGGAGAGCATGGAGGCGACGACTCCGGGGACCCGGCCGTCGGCGTTGGCGACCCAGCTCTCGGTGTCCCAGTTCTGCACCGGTCCATACTCGCCCGTCCGGTCGGTCCACATGGGCACGAGGCCGGGGATGGCGCCGACGCCCTGGTAGTGGATGCTGACAAAGTCCAGGATCGGCAGGAACTCCTTCGAGTCATCGGGGAACAGCTTGTCCAGGGTGTTGCTGCTGGAGCTGGTTCCGCCGATGAGCACGCGACGTCCCTGCGCCCGGGCTTCCAGGACTCCGGCCGCCATTCGGCGATAGATTTCGCGGTAGCGGATCATGTCGGCTCCCCAGCCCGAGATGCTGACCCCCTCCCAGGGCTCGTTCCAGAGTTCGACGGCGTTCACGGGCCCGTTCGGCCAGCCCCATCGGAGCAGCACCTCGCGAACCCATTCCTGAAACTCCGGATCGTGGCGGGGCAGCCAGGCCAGGTCTTCCTTCACTCCTTCGATCAGGGTGTCGTCGGGGGTCAGCCAGG
Source organism: Fimbriimonadaceae bacterium (assembly GCA_022402505.1). Classification (GTDB taxonomy): domain Bacteria; phylum Armatimonadota; class Fimbriimonadia; order Fimbriimonadales; family Fimbriimonadaceae; genus JAKRSE01. The sequence continues at coordinate 13,264 of JAKRSE010000214.1, forward strand.
GGCGACCTCGGCCGAGCGGCATGTCGGCCTGGCCCGCGCCCAGGGTCAGCATCACGGTCACGTTGTGATCCCAGGCCCACTGGAGCCTCCTCCCGAGGTCGGCCATCCGCTCTTCAAAGTTCGGTGCTGAGAGCGGGGTGAAGGAGGCCTCCATCCGTGCGCCCTTGACCCCCAGCTTCTGAAAGGTCTGGTTGACCGGCACGCTGTTCTCGTGAGGCCAGGGGAGGTCGATGGCGTACTGGGGAATGAAGACGCGCCCGGCTTCGGCTCGGACGACCCGGGCAAGGGAGGCGGCGAAGGCCCGGCCTTCTTGGCCGAAATCGAGGACGACGCCGTAGGAGCCGAAGCGTTCGGGCAGGCGAGGCCGGACCTTGATCTCGGTCCCTCCTCTGGGGGCGAGTTCGGCCTGGAAGGCGTCCTGTCGTTCGGCCGAGACCCGGTGGACATGCGGCGTCCAGATGTCGTCGGGGGGAATCTCGGTGCGGAATCCGATCACGTCCACCCGGCCCCGGACGCTCATGGTCCGCTCCGTCAGGTTGTCGAGTCGGAGGGTGAGCGTCGCCTGCTCTCCCGGCCAGAGCACGTTCGTCCCGGTGGATGCCTCCAGCAGCCGGACACGGATGCCGGACGCTTGCGCGGGGAGGGAGAAGGCCTCGGCGAAGCCGGGCATGTCGCTCCCGGTGACCATCTGGGCATCGCCTAGTCCGGCGAGTCCCACCGCGGCGACCATTGCCAGGGCAGCTCGTTTCTGGAGCATGACAATAGTATGGAGTAAAAGCCGCTCGGTTTTCCCGTCGGCACTGAGAATTGCCGTTGAAGGCTCTTTGTTGTGCTGATTTGTGCTTACGGTCGTCCGGCGGGATGGTAGGATGCACAAGATTCACGATGTCGGGGCGAAAATCGAACGGTTC
>JAKRSE010000214.1:14184-16932 GCA_022402505.1 Fimbriimonadaceae bacterium
CGGTTCGGTGGCGCGCTGGAAGGAGATTCATGACTCCCTCGAGCGTCGCATCACCTCGGGCGAGATCCCGGCCAGAACCACTCTGCCGTCCGAGGTGGACCTGGCGGCCGAGTGGGGAGTCTCCCGCCTGACGGCGCATCGGGCATTGTATGAACTTGCCCGGACCGGCTTGGTCGAGCGGAAGCGGAAGCTGGGCACCGTCGTGCTCGGCCCCTCGGAGCGCACCATCCACCGCCGGGTGATCGGCGGCCTGTTTTTCGATGCCTCCGACTACTTCCAAGGGAGCTATCTGACCTCGCTTCGCCGGGCGATGACCGATGAGAATCATCTGCTCTACATGGACACCGCCCGCGACACGGAGCAGGAGGCCGCGGCGCTGAAGAGGATGTCGAAGGAGGCGGACGGGATCTTCCTCTTCGCCACCTGCGCCCCGGCGAACAACGCCCTCATCAGCCGGCTGGTGAAGTCCGACTTTCCCGTGATCTGCATCGACCGGTACCCGGAATCCCTGATCTGCGATGCGGTGGGGACGGACAACGCCCGGACGGCCCGGGACGGAGTGCAGGCTCTGATTCGGCGGGGCCACCGTCGGATCGCCCACTTCACCGACCTCGAGATGACCGTCGCCTCCGTGCGCGATCGGTGCAGGGGTTGGCGGGAGATCATGGACGAATCCGGACTCGCCGATCCGACGCTGCTGCGGACCTTCCCCTACCTCGGTCCTCGCGATGAGGACGAGTACGGCCAGATGGTTCAGCTGGCCGAGGACGCCCTTCAGTCCATGCTTTACCGAGGCGACCCTCCGACGGCCGTCTTCTGCCTGCGCGACCACTGGGTGAGCGCGGCCTATGATGCCGCCCAGCGGATCGGCCTCCGCGTTCCCGACGATCTCGAGATCATGGGCTTTGTGGACCGTCCGCACTGGCTTCTTCGGATTCCGGATTCCATCTGGGTGCTTCGGCAGGATGTCGTCGGCGTCTCGCAGAAGGCGGCCGAGCGGCTGGAAGAGCGGCTCGACGGGCGGGCGGGCGGCGTTCAGAGGCTCCTGCTTCCCGGTCAGGTCCTCGCTCCGGGCTCGGGATTCTTCGGCCAGGCCGGCACCGCCGTTTCCAGCTGAGGAAACGAGTCGGAAAGAATTTCTTGTCCTCCTTGAAATTTTCCGACCGACCAGTGGTATATATAGAGTTAATCGGGCTGAGCCGATCCGTCTTGTCTCGGCGGGGCGGTGCAGACCGGGGATTCGTTACACAGGTGTATCACGAATGACTTCAACCTTCTCCAAGCGTTCACTGCAGCGCCGGGCATTCACTCTGATCGAGCTGCTCGTCGTCATCGCCATCATTGCCATCCTCGCCGCGATTCTCTTCCCGGTCTTTGCTCAGGCCAAGGAGGCGGCGAAGAAGACGACCTCGATCTCGAACCTTCGCCAGCTGGGAACGGCCACGGCCCTCTACCAGGCAGACTACGACGACACCTTCCCGCAGGCACGGTCGACGGCCCTCGACGCTTTGGGGAATCCCTGCGCCGGCACCTACAACCAGGTGATGGAGCCGTACATCAAGGTGGGTGCGAATCGAGCCGGCAAGGCCTGGAACGACACCGGCGCGATCTGGCGCAACCCGTCCGCCGTCAAGAGCGGTCTGGGCACCAGCTACACGACCAACGCCCTGATTTCGGGCGTCTTCACGGTCACGGGCGACGGCTTCTGCACCCCGGTGAACAACCCGGCGACTCCGTTCGAAAACTCGCTGACCGCCACCTCGATCAACTCGCCTTCGAGCGTCGTGTGGCTGGTTGATGGAGCGCCGAACTGGTTCAGCTGGACCTCGCCGAACTGGCAGGAGATCCCCACCGACCTTCCGCGGCCGACCTGGGACATCCCCGGCCAGCCGGCTCGCAACAGCCAGGCCGCGAAGGACTGGTACCGCGACGTGTGGCTTCCGGCCGACCTGACCGATGGGTGGAGCCCGCAGGGCAACCCGTGGGAGTGCCCGCTGGGCGCATGGGCCTGCAAGGGCATCGCCTACGTCCACAACCGGACCGGGAACCGATCGGGCCAGGCCGGAGCGGTCTTCGCCGACGGCCACGCCAAGACGGTGCCGTTCGGCCGCTTCACGGTCGAGAACTTCTTCCCCGATCTCTGATCAGGGCTGCCTCTCCCCTGCGGGCCGGCTGCCGATTCTTCGGCGGCCGGCCCGTCCCTACCCCTCAAAACAGACAAGCTCAGAAGCCACCCATGAACAAGCTTTCGTTGATTTTGCTCGCCCTGCTGGGGGCGGCCGTCCTGGTCGGGTGCGGTCCGAAGGTGGAACCGATGCCCGTCACCGGTGAAAAGACCCCTGAAGCCAAGTTCGTCGATGAGATGGTCGCCAAAGCCAACGGCGACATCAACCGCCTGACCGCCGAAGAGAGAGCCGAGCTGGATCGGATCACCCGGGGCAACGGCCAGACGATCATCAGCCAGTCGGCCAATCGCTGACTCCGCGCGCATTTCGGTCCGCCGAGTGCCGACGCCGACTCGGTCAAGTCCATAGTATTGAAAATCAGCCATGACGACGATGTGCGATGTTGCCATCATCGGCGGCGGACCCGCCGGTTCGACCACCGCCGTGCTCCTGAAGAAGTACCGACCGGACCTCCGGGTCCTGGTTCTTGAGCGCGAGGCCTTCCCCCGCGAACATGTGGGTGAATCGCAGCTTCCCCCTGTCTCCGCCGTCCTGCACGAGATGGGCTGCTGGGACAAGGTGA
>JAKRSE010000215.1 GCA_022402505.1 Fimbriimonadaceae bacterium
GAACAGATTGTAGGCGGTCCTCACGTCCATCTCCGGGCTCAGCCTGGCATCGTCCAAGCCGATTTTGGGAGCGATCGTGGCGTACTCGTCGTCCTGCGGAGTCCGAGGATGGGTTCCGGCCGCAATCTGCGGCATCCAGGCGACCGCAAGGTCGGCCGCCGTCTGGGCCAGCCGGGGGAAGATCTCGCCGGCGGTCTCATGCGGGCCGATCGCCAGGGATTCGGCGGCGATGATGTCGCCCGTGTCGAGCCCCTCGTCCATCTGCATCAGGGTGACGCCGGTGAACATGTCGCCCGCCGCCAGGCTTCGCTGGATGGGGGCGGCTCCGCGCCACCTCGGAAGCAGCGAACCGTGCAGATTCACCGCCCCCTGCCGGGCCGCCGAGAGCAGCTCGGCCGGAAGAATCTGACCGTAGGCGGCCACGACCAGGACGTCGGCTTCCAGGGCTCGAATCCGCTCGATGAACTTCGGCGATCGGCAGCGACGGGGCGTCTCCACCGGGAGGCCGAGCTCCAGAGCCCTCGCCTTCACCGGAGTGGGGCGCAGCTCCATCTTTCGGCCCGAAGGCTTGTCCGGCTGGCTGACGACCAGGCAGACGTGATCGGCCAAGGCCTCCAGAGCCGGGACCGCAAACCCGGCCGAACCCATGTAGACCAGCCGCATCACTCGGCGTCTCCGTCAGGATCGCGCCAATGGAGAGTCGCCGGGTCCACCTTGTCGGTGAAGAGAACGCCGTCCAGGTGGTCGATTTCGTGCTGGACGATCCGGGCGGCCAGGCCGGTGACCTCCAGCTCCACCTGCTTGCCCTTTCGGTCGATGGCCCGCACCAGGATCTTCTGAGACCGCTCGACGTCGCCATAGAGCCCGGGAATCGAGAGGCAGCCCTCCTCGCCGACCTGGCTCCCCTGGCGCTCCAGAATCTCCGGGTTGATCAGTCCGATGACCCGGCGGTCGGGGGCGATGACGATCAGTCGTTCGCTGAGGCCGATCTGGGGAGCTGCGAGGCCGATTCCGTTCGCCCGCTGCATGATCCGAGCCATGTTCTCCAGGATCACGCGATGCCGGGGGCCGGGCTTGGCGACAGGCTCGGCACGGCGGCGAAGGACCGGTTCCGGAATCTTGACCACGGGCCGCTCCGAGTCCGTGACGTAGAGATGCCTGTAGGCCTCCGGAACGACAATCTCCATGGTCTGCAAGGGTATCACACGGTCCGGCACCCGGCTCGGACTTGCCGGCCAAGAGTGAGGCCCGAGCCTGCTTCTGCCGAAAATGGCGGAGAAGGGACGGACATGCGCATCCTGATTCACGACTACGCGGGACACCCGTTTCCGGTCACCCTTTCGCGGGAACTGGCACGGCGAGGGCACGACGTTCGCCATGCCTACTCCAGCGTCTACGTCGGCCCGAAAGGCGCCCTGGATCCTCAGCCCGGCGACCCGGCCGGACTCAAGATCGTCCCCTTGAGCCTGCCGGAGTACGACAAGAACAACTATCTGGCCCGCCGAGCCCATGACGTCGCCCACGGCCGGCTGTTCCTGAGCCTGGCCGAGCAGTTTCGCCCCGACGTCGTGCTGTGCGGCAACACGGGGCTGGACGCCTTGGCCCCCACCCTGGAGTGGTGCCGGAAGCACGACCGACGATTCGTCTTCTGGGTGCAGGACCTCATCGGCCAGGCGGCGACCCGAATCTTCCGCAACCGGCTGCCGGGGGTGGGCGGACTGCTCGGCGGAATGGTCCAGAAGTTTGAGCATCGCCTGCTGCGGCGCAGTCACGCGGTCGTCGTCATCAGCGAAGACTTCCGCGACCACCTGCCTTCCGGAACCGGTCCGGTCCACGTGATCGAGAACTGGGCGAGCCTGTCCGACATCCCCATGCGGTCCAAGGACAACGGCTGGACCAGGGCTCACGGGCTGGCGGAAACCACCAACTTCATCTACAGCGGCACCATCGGCCGGAAGCACAATCCCGAACTGCTGCTCCAGCTCGCCGACCGCGTGAAGGCCCGGCCGGAGGCGCGGGTCGTCGTGGTTTCGGCCGGAGAAGCCTACGACTTCCTGAAGGCCGAAGCGCCGAAGCGGAGCCTGACCAACATGGCCTTCTTCCCTCTCCAGCCGATCGAGGTCCTGCCGGACGTGCTCGGAGGAGCCGACGTGCTCACCGCGATCCTGGAGCCGGATGCCGGAGTCTTCTCCGTGCCGAGCAAGGTGCTCAGCTGCCTCTGCGCGGGCCGAGCCGTGCTGCTCGCCGTTCCGCCGGAAAACCTGGCTGCCCGGATCGTCGCGAGAGAAGAGGCGGGCCTGGTC
>JAKRSE010000216.1 GCA_022402505.1 Fimbriimonadaceae bacterium
CTTCTTCTTGGGAGTGAAGGCCTGCTCCCGGGGGTACGGGGGCGGAGTCTGCGCCATGACTCTGCAGTTTACCTGGTTCGCCGGGGCTGGGTTTCGCCATTCCATCCGGGTCAGAATTCCGGCTGGGATGGACCGTCGGCAGCGCTGGACTGACTGGGCTCGAAGGGTCGAGCGGATGGCGGCGGCGGGCGAACCAGACCTGGCGGCAGATTTCCGACTGCAAACGGCTCGCGGTCTGACGGCGGCGGCTTTGGCGGGGTGGTCCGAGGAGGCCCTCTTGGACGTTCGGCTGGAGGGCGTTCTCCGGCTCTCCGGGCGCTTTGCCGAAGCTCCTGAACCTCCGGAGGCTCCGGATTGGGATGGAGAGGCGCGTCTGATTTGGGACCGGCTGCTGGGCGATCCCGGGGAGTGGGCCGACCTCTTTCGGCGGGCTGACGAGGTCCTGGTGCCGATGGACCGGAGTTGAGCGGCAGTAAGATTCGGGGCATGTCGAACGCATTCGAGTCTCTGGCCAAGATCCAGGCGGACCTGAACGCTCTTGGAGCCGCTTCTGCGCTGATGGATTGGGATCAGCAGACCTACATGCCGGCGGGCGGTGCGGAGGCCCGGGCGGTGCAGAGTTCGATCCTCAGCCGGATGCGCCATGAGATCGCCACTTCCGATGCGATGGAGCGGGCGATCCGGGAGGCTGAGGAGGCTGCCGAATCTGAAGAAGAGCTTGCTTTGGTGAGGATTCATCGGCGAAGCTTTGACAAAGCGACGAAACTCACGCCGCAGTTTGTCGAGGAGAAGTCCCGGCTGACGTCGGAGGGCCACGAGGTCTGGGTGAAGGCTCGGCGAGGGAATGACTTCGGCCTCTTCCGACCCGTATTGGAGAAGCTCGTGGAGATGGCTCGCGAGGAGGCGGAGCAGTACGGGATCGACGATCACGTCTACACGACCCTGCTCGACCTCTATGAGGAAGGGGCGACGAAGGCGGACTGTGATCGGATGTTCGATGCCATCCGGGGTCCGCTCGTCGACTTGGTCGCCGAGATTCGGGACTGCGGGCGTCAGCCGGACAACGGATTCCTCTTCGGTGACTGGCCGATCGAGCCTCAACGGGCCTTCACTGAGCGGATCGCCGGGGCGGTCGGGTTCGACTTTGACCGCGGTCGGCAGGATACGGCTCCGCACCCGTTCTGCACGGGTTGGTCGGTGGGAGACATCCGGCTGACGACGCGGTTCGAGCGGTATCTGGGCAGCGCGATCTTCGGCACGCTCCACGAGGCCGGGCATGGAATGTATGAGCAGGGTTCCCCCAAGAACTGGGACAGAACCCCGCTGGCGGGCGGGGTTTCGCTGGGAATCCACGAGAGTCAGTCCCGCACCTGGGAGAACCTGGTGGGGCGGAGTCGAGGCTTCTGGACTCGGTTCCTTCCGGACCTCCAACAGGCCTTCCCGAGCCTGGCTTCGGTCGGGCTGGACGACTTTGTCCGCGCCGTGAATCGGGTGGAGCCGAGCCTGATTCGAGTCGAGGCGGACGAGCTGACCTACAACCTCCACATCATGATTCGCTACGAGCTGGAGTGCGACCTTTTGACGGGGGCCCTGGCTGTGGCTGATCTGCCGGAAGCGTGGAACGAAAAGTACCGGTCTTATCTGGGAATCGTGCCCGAATCCGATTCAAACGGGTGCCTGCAGGATGTTCATTGGTCGATGGGTGCGCTGGGATACTTCCCGACCTACTCGATGGGGAACCTGCTCTCGGTGCAGTTCTGGACGACCATGACGCAGGAGATCGGAGATCCGGAGGCCGGCTTTGCCGAGGGCCGCTTCGAGCCCGTCTTCGAATGGCTTCGGGAGAAGATCTATTCGGTGGGCTCGCTGAAGACTCCCCGCGACCTGGTCCTGTCGGTGACCGGCCGGCCGATGGGTGCGGAGGATTACCTGGCCCATATGTCCGCGAAGTACCGCGGACTCTACGGGCTGGCCTGACCTGGCGTGGCGGGGGCGGCTTTTTTCCTGAAATGTCTAGGAATGGCCGCCTTTGGCTCCTCTTAGTCGTCTAGAATAGGGAAAGACGTGGGCATGATGCTCACGGGAGTTCATGGATGAAGAGAGTGTTTGCCCTCCTCTTGGCGCTGTTCGCCTTCGCCCTGTCTTGGGCGGGTGTGGAGAGTTCCCAGCCGGACCGGAAGATCGCGCCCGGAGACAAGCTCCGGATGACCTGCGTGGAGGAGCCGTCTTTGGACAAGACCTACACGGTGACGGCCGACGGCCTGATGCTGATCGACTTCCTCGGCGCGATTCAGGTGAACG
>JAKRSE010000217.1 GCA_022402505.1 Fimbriimonadaceae bacterium
GCTGGTCAACGGCTACCAGGGCGGATTCCGAGACGTCGAACTCAATCCCCGCGCCGGCAGTCAATTCTCTGGAGAGGTCTTGGTCCTGGAAGGACGGTTCGCCGGTCCCGACGTCAGCGGCTACGATCCCACTCTCCCCAACCTCGGATTCGGACCATTGAGCATTCGCTACGTTCTGCCGCCCATCAACGGCATCGGCACGCTCGTACGACCCACCTTCGCCGAGAGGCAGTAAGCAGACATGCAGGAAAAGAAAGGCAGAAAGACGACTCGCGGCAGCTCCCGCCCCCTGTGGGCCGGGTTGCTGGCGGCCGCCGCCGTCACCCTGGCGGCCATCGCCTGGGCCCAGGATTTCCGCGGGTTCCGCAGCACTGCCGAGAGGATGGGCCTGCCCACCCTGGCGCCTTCGACCCCCGGCGGAACCCCGGAGACCGACTCCAACAACCCCGGCCGAGGCTTCCTCCGCTGGTGGGATCCGGTCCGAGCGACGGAACTGACCGTCGACAATGATCGGACCATTCCTCCCGGAGGCGGACTTCCGGGCGGCGCGGCCACCTCGACCGGGGCCTGGATCGACCCGGCGGCGCCAGCCTCCGGCTACACGATCTTCGCCTTCAACTTCACAACGACCTCGGGCCTCGCCACGCCTTACCGGATGATCCGGAACACGGCGCAGACCCTCGCCACGAACGATCCGGCCGCCGGAGCCACGGCCACCTACACCTGGACCTTCAGCAATCTGAACCCGGGCCAGGCCTACACCCTCAGCGTCAACCTGCCGATCGGGCCGACGATGACCTCGCCTCCCGGCTTCAAACCGTCGGACTTTCCCCAGAAGTTCAACGTCTACCGGGTCTCCGGCGATGTTGACGGCGACTTCACTGAGATCGTGGACGTTCTGAGCGACGGCGGCGGTCTCTACCGTCTGGGCGGCGAGTCGCGCGTCTTCATCCCCACCGGGACCACCCTCACGATTCAGCTCTTCAACACGTCGCCCCGGAACAGCGACGGGCTCCTGCTCGATCCCGACTCGGTGCCGGGCAGCGAGTGGGTCTACGCCGACTCGGCCCTGATCCAGACCACGGACGACAATCCGGGCAGCATCTCCGCCCAGCCGATCGTCGCCGAACTCAATGGATCGACCGCGCCGGGCGCCGGCAGCAGCCGAGTCCGAGTCGTGTCCGCCCGGAACGAGCCGTTCCGGAACGGCAGCATCCAGCAGACCCTCCAGGTCGGCATGGTCAGTTCCTTCCGGTACAACGGCGACCCGGCGGCCGGAGGCGACCAGAACCGAGAGTGGATGTGGCCCGCTCCGCGGCCGACCTCGGCTGCCGGACTTCCCACGTTCAACTCCGCCCTGGAAGCCTGGACCGGCGCCCGGGCGACCCACCGGGTCCAGCAGGACAACACGGCCTTCGGCTTCAACAACTCGGGAGTCGGATTCACGGCTCAGACCGGACCCGACGTCGCGGGCTTCATCGGGCCGAACTTCCTTCAAGCCGACGGCGGGGCGGCGGTCACCGGAACGGTGGTCTGGAACTCGAATCTTCCGGAGACCCCGACCGACGGAACCAACGGCTGGTTTGTCGAGGTCTTCATCCCTCAGGCGACCGGGTCCAGAAACTTCTCCGGCCAGGTCACCTATCGGATCCAGGCGTGGGATGGACGCACCTACAGCTTTGACAACGCACAGCTGAGCCAGGCCGCGAACCAGGGTCGATGGGTGCGGTTGCCCAATCAGCCCGCCGACGGCTACTTCAACAGCGCCACGCTGCCGATCCGGGTTTCGCTCACGAACGTCGTCGGCGATGCCGCCGCTGCCCCGATCGTCGTGGCCGACGCGGTCCGATTCGTCCGAGGAGCCGATCTCTCGATCACCTCCACGCCCGTCGCTGCCACCACCGACTTCCTCGGCAATTCCCGAGACGTGGTCGTCGTCGCGGCCGAAAATGGAACGATCTATGCCCTCGATGGCGTCGGGGACTCGACCAACCGCACGACCTCCGTGCTCTGGCAGTACCCGGCCGCCAACCCGGCGACTGATCCGAACAACAATCCGGCTGAGGACGGCGGCGTCGCCGAGATGCCGACCGGATTCGGCCCTTCGTCAGCCCTGATCCAGAATGTCGGCGGGGAAGACCTGCTGTTCATCGCCGCTGAAAACGGCCGGGTCTACTGTCTCGAAATGGATGGAGACATCGA
>JAKRSE010000218.1 GCA_022402505.1 Fimbriimonadaceae bacterium
GGGCCCTCTCGGCTCCCGCGTCCGTCTTCGCACCATTGGGTGATTGCGGGACGGCGGTTGCGGAGAAACACACGTTGAAGAGAGCCTTCACCCTCATCGAACTTCTGGTCGTCATCGCGATCATCGCGATCCTGGCCGCCATCCTCTTCCCGGTCTTCGCCCAGGCCAAGGAGTCGGCCAAGGCGACCGCCGACCTCTCCCAGGCCCGCCAGATCGGCATGGGCGTCAAGCTCTACCTGGCGGACCATGACGACACCATGCCGATCTTCTACGCCTACAACTCCCAGCCGCCCGCGGGCCAGCCGGGCCACAAGGGCGTCGAAGTCCTCCTCTTTCCCTACACCAAGAACCGAGAAGTCTTCCGCTCACGGTTCGATGTGGGCGGCCCCTACACCTCCCAGGATGTCCCCGGCGCCCGCAGCTACTACGAGGCCTATGGCTCAAGCTATCGGTTCACCCAGTGCCTCTACACCGTGGTCGCGGGCGAATCGACCGGGAACAACGTGCCCTACGACTTCTCCCGGACGGTCACCGAAACCCAGCTCGAGTTCCCCAGCGAGTCCCGCATCATGCGGCTCGAGATGCTTCCCTGGTTCTCCAACCGAGTGGACACGGACTGCTCGCGCTACGGCTACGACTGCCCGGCGCCGGGCAACTACTTCACCAACTGGTCCAGCCGAGGCGGCGCCGTGGTCTTCGCCGATGGCTCGGCCCGCTTCACGACCTCGGCCGGAGCCTTCGACAACCAGGTCGTGAATGCCGAAGGGAACCGCAGCGGCGAGCCGAACCCCGACTCCTGGTCCGGCACCTGGTACGGAGCCTGCGACTGACAGCCGCCCAGGCCCCCGCACATGATGCTGCCGGGGGCCTGGATCGACTTCGATTCACTCGCAGCTTGACACATGCCGGACGGGCTTGCCAAACTTTCAGGGGTGACGCCCCGACGGTCGCCCTCGCTTTTCTGGCCGATTTCTGCTTTGATCCTGATCATCCTCGGATGCGGAGGCGCCGGGACGGGAGGCCTGAACGGCCTCGATCCCGACGCGATCGGCCGCCGGCTGGGAGGCAACACCTACGCCTGGTGGAACCACTTCGAATCGGATGACCGCCTGCCGACTCTCAGCCGAGCCCAGGAGGTCGGGATTCGGACGCTTCGCCTCCCGCTCCACTACAACGATTGGGTGCAGACCGCTCCGGCCGAGCGGGACGGGTTCTGGGCGAGACTGAAGCAGTTCGACCGCGACGTCAAGACATTCGGCATCCGCCCGCAGTGGACGATTCTGCTCGGGGTGGACGGCTCCGACGACCCCTGGCCCAAGGGAGCCGCCGCCCTGGCCCAGCTCACCGAGTTCAAGAACCGCCTCTGGGCGGAGCTCCCTCAGGCCCACATCCAGGTCGAGAATGAGGTCAACCTGCACGACAGCCCGACCGACCGCAGAACCCTGGCGGACATCGACGACCTGATCGAGTGCGTCAAGACCATCGCCGCCGGCCGGCCCGCCTCGTCCCGCCTCGTGGCTCCCAGCGTCACCACGTTCCAGAGCGCAAATGCCGCCAAGGCACTTGCTCCCTTGGAGGCCCTTCGCGCCTTGGAAGGAGGCCTCGGCGGGCTGGTGGACTCCTACGCGATCCACCCCTACGCCGACGGGGTTCGCGATTCGGATGCCGCCGGAAGCGGTCAGCCTGAGGCGAAATTCGACGAAGTCGCCGCGCTGATCGCCGCCCTCAACGGCCGACCCTTCATCTTCAGTGAAGCGGGGGTCGCCTCCTTCACCACGAACGGCGTCTCCCAGAAGCGACAGGCGGACTGGATGCTTCGGTCCTTCCTTCTCGGACTGATTCACGGTGCGGGGTCCATCCAGCTCTACGAAGTTCGGGATCGGGAAGGGCAGTGCATCAACCTCTTCGGCGCGGCCCCCACCAACTGCCAGACGAACCGATCAGGCACCGAGGCCGCGGAGCCCCAGGAGCTGCACTTCGGCCTCTTTACCGGCAACCTGCAGAACAAGGAGGCCTCCGTGCTCCTTCGCGACTTCATGACCGAGTTCGAGAACGCCAAGCTTTTGGACCATTCGCGATCCGGCGGGCGGTGGACCCTCACCCTGGAGAAGGAGGGGGTCCGGCACGTCGTCCGATGGGCTCAAGATTCCGCATCAGCCACGGCCGAATTCCCGCTCCGCCCGGTCTGGGCTCCCCAGGATTGAAGCGCCGCCCGTACGCGGCTTACACGTTCATGGTGATCGGATCGCCTGAGCCCGTGTAGATCCGGGGACGCTCGGCGAAGTCCAGGCAGATCAC
>JAKRSE010000219.1 GCA_022402505.1 Fimbriimonadaceae bacterium
ACCTCGATCCGCAGAATGCGCTGCGGCTGCATCCCGGCGTGCCGATCCATGAGTACGAATGTCGCGGGTGCGGAAAGAGGCTCAGCCTCTTGATGGGCATGATCGCCCGGCCCGATGAGGAAGTCTGTCCCCATTGCGGTTCCACCGACCTCCGCCGGCTCGTCAGCCGATTCCGACGAGGACGCACGGAAGACCAGCGGCTGGACGACCTGGCCGACCGACTGGACGGAGCCGAACCGGAAGGCTATCGGGAAGCCAGAGAGGCGGTGAAGGAGATGGGCCGAGCCCTGGACGACGACGCCTCGGAAGAGATGGAAGAGATGTTTGAGATGGGCTCTGCCGAAGAGGATCGACCGGAATGAAGCCCTGCGGGAGTCTGACGGTGGTCTGCGGGTGCATGTACGCCGGCAAGTCCGAGGAGCTCATCCGCCGGGCCAGGCGGTTCCTCTATGCCGGCCGAAGGCTCCAGGTCTTCAAGCCGCAGCTGGACGACCGGTACGACTCGGCGATGGTCGTCAGCCACATGGGCACGCGACACGAGGCGGTCCCGGTGGCCGGAGTCGCCGACCTGCGGACCAGGATTGCTCCGGACACCGAGGCGGTCTGCATCGATGAGGTCCAGTTCTTCGATCCCGGCATCGTCGAACTGGCGGTCGAACTCGCCGACCGTGGACTTTCCGTGGTCTGTGCCGGACTGGATCAGGATTTCCGCCGCCGCCCCTTCGGACCGATGGCGGAACTCCTCTGTGTGGCCGACGAAGTGGTCAAGCTCAAGGCGATCTGCATGAAGTGCGGCGCGGAGGCCTCCCACACCTTCCGCATGATCGAGGGCCGACCTGCCCACATCAACGATCCGATCATCGTCATCGGAGCGACCGAGAAGTACGAGGCTCGGTGCCGTCGATGCCACACCCTGCGGGGCGAGAAGCGGAGGCGATCTTGAGGCTCCAGGCGGTGGTCTTCGACTGCGACGGCGTCCTGGCGGACACGGAACTGGCCGGCTATCTGGGTTGGAAGAGGATCTTCGACGCCCACGGAGCCGAGCTGGAGATGGACGAGTGGATCAAGTGCGTCGGTCAGCCGCCGGAGGTCTGGAGCCCGTTCCTGCACCTCGACCGCCTGACGGGCGGGGCCGATCCCCGGCGGGTGGAAGAGATGCTGGCGGCCGAACATGATCGGATGTTTCGCGAGCTGGAGCCTCGGCCGGGCGTGGCGGATCTGCTCCACGAGCTGGACGCGGCCGGCGTGCGCGTGGGAATCGCGAGCAATTCACTCCTCGCTTGGGTGGAGCAGGTCTTGGAGGCGGCGAGGCTGCCGCAGCTGTTCGGAGCGATCGTCACCCGCGATCAGGTGACGAAGCCCAAGCCGGCGCCGGACCCCTACCTGGAGGCATGCCGCAGGCTGGGGGCCGACCCGGCGGAGAGCTGGGCGGTGGAAGATTCAGCCCCCGGACTGGCGGCGGCGCGGGCAGCGGGGCTGCGCACCGTCGCGGTTCCAGGGCCGATCACGGCCGGACAGGATTTTTCGTCAGCCGAGCTTCGACTCGACGACCTCTCGCGGCTTTCTCTCGATCTGCTCCGAGATCGGATGGGTCAATGAGGAACGAAGGTTCGTCATCCTCGTGGCGACTTGGCCAATAAACCGCCGAATCCTTCGGCGGCGTGCTCTGGTTTTCATGATGAAATCGGTCTTCTTCGGCGAGAGGGTTCAGGCGAATCGGCCTTCCCGAATCTCGCGGGCATGCTCGGCGCTCGATCTGGCCTCGGCCAGGGTCGCCTTCATGCGCATGTCTGTCGTGGCGCTCTCCGCCAGGTCCAGGTCCTGCAGGCAGCCTTCGATGTCGGTCAAAGCCAGCCGGGCCAGGGCGCGGGAGTAGAGTGCGTCCGCATCCGCAGGATCTGACTCCAGGATGCGGCTCGAGGTTTCAATGATCGCTTCGAAGTCCGAGGCGAGCCACTGACACATCTTGAGCCGGCGAAGTGCGGCCAGATCGTAGGGACGTGACTTGAGGATACCATGACATTCCGCTTCGACCAGGGCGATTCTGTCGGGAGAGGTCGTGATGGACTTCAAAGTCACGCGGCGGCCTCCTCTCGAACCGAAGGAATGCGGGCTGCCGGAGCGGCCGGAGGCGTGGAGGGACCCAGCACCGCCGTCTTGGCCCGCAGAGCCAGAGGCGTTCCTCCGCCCTGGGCGCCGGGGATTCCGGTGAGCGACGCCGAAGCGGCAGCCTCGTTCGCCCACATCACGGCGAACCGCTCATCCAGACGCGGCAGGAGCGCTACAT
>JAKRSE010000220.1 GCA_022402505.1 Fimbriimonadaceae bacterium
GACACGCCCTCGCTCTGGCCGAAGCCTCCGGCGCCGAAATCTGGACCGTCCCCGGCGCCCGGCACGCCATGGCGCTCTTCTCGGACATAGAAGCTGCCGCCGACCGCCTCCTCGCCTTGGCCGACCAAGTCGAAGCCTAGGGCCTGTTCACGCTCTCACGGCCCCGATGCGGGAGAGGTTCCGGGTGATCTCAGCGAGAGCTGGTCTTCGGGTGCCCCGATTGGCCGGCCCGCCAAGCGTCGAAGCGGGCGATCTCTTCCGGTGGGATGCGGTTCCAGTGGCAGTTGCCGACCGCGCCCCACATGGCGTAATACATCAGCTTGCTGACCTGTCGATGCCGGCCTCGGAGTTCGGCCCAGAGGGCGAAGAGGTCGGCCTGGCGCAGGTCGCCGTAAGTGTGAATGCCGACTTCGTTCAGCCAGGAGGCGGTCAGATCGCTGAGGTTCCAGAGCTCTGCGACGGGCGTCTCGTCGGTCGGTTCGGTCTTGCGGGGCGGCATCGAACCTTGAGGATGGCCTTTCCTGTAGACTGCAGACATGCCTTTCGGCGCGGCTCTCCTGGCCCTGGCCGCGGCCGCCGGGGTTTCCGAACCGCCGCGACCGCTGATGCGCGACTTCATCGGCATCAACACCCACACGGTGAAGTTCCAGCCGGAGAGGTACCGGACCGTCGCCTCCCGAGTCCGGAACTACCACCCGGCCGAGTGGGACCTCCAGAAGGAGCCGGGCGTCCTGCCGCCCTGGCCCAAGAGCAAGAATGGAGTCGATTGGGACGCCCTCTACGGAGGGTGGAAGCAGGCCGGCTGGCGGACCATCGCGTCGGTGATGCTGGAGTCGGTCCCGCTTTCCGACTGGACCCGCATGGAGGAGCAGATGGAGGCCTACGGAGAAGCCTTGGCGCGGCGCTTCGGCCCGACGGCCGGCAACGGGCACTTGGAGGCGGTGGAGATCGGCAATGAGCCGGAAGCTTGGGACGGACCGACCTACCGCCGGGCGTTCCAGGCGATGTCCAGGGGTCTGCAGCGAGGTGACCCGGCGCTTCCGATCGCAACCTGCGCCGTGGCGGTCGGCGACTGGGATCGGTACAGCAAAGACATCAACCTGCTTCTCGGCCTGGAGCGGAGCTTCGACGTTCTGAACATCCACACCTACGCCTTCGCCGAGCATTGGCCGACCTGGCGACGGACACACCCGGAAGACCCGTCCACGCGGTTTCTCAGCTCGGTGAAGGAGATGGCGGCCTGGCGGGACGCCCACGCCCCCGGCCGGCCGATCTGGGTCACCGAGTTCGGCTGGGATTCCACCACCCGGCCCCGCCCGACCGAGGGGGGCATGAAGGACTTCGTGCCGAATTCGGACGAGGATCAGGCAAGGTGGCTGGTCCGCGGTTTCCTCGCCTTCGCCTCCCTTCCGGTGGACCGGGCCTATATGTTCTGGTTCGATGACGACGACGAATGGGGACTCCATGCGGCATCGGGCCTGACCCGGAAGGGGGAGCCCAAACCCTCCTTCCACGCCGTAAGCCAGCTGCAGAGCCTGCTCGGCAACTTTCGGTACGCCGGGATGGTCGTCGAGGAGCCGGACGCCAGGATCGCGCGATTCACGGGTTCGGAGGGGAGGATCGCCTGGGTCGCCTGGTCGCCGACGGCAGGCGGGAAATCGAAGCGGGTCACGGTGAAGTCCGGGCTCCGGTTTCTGCGCAGCGAGCGGTTCCGGATGGGGCCGGGCGAGGGGCTTCCGGTGCCGATCACGCGGCGAGACGGCGAAATCACCCTGACCCTCACCGAGGACCCCGCCTACCTCTTCTTCGCCGAGGGAGCGGGCCGGCAGTCGCTATGAACCCGCCGGACCAGGAGGCCGGCTTTGGTCATCTGACCGCCGTTCTTTCCCCGGCTGAGATCGAGCGGCTGATCGACCGCCTCCCAAGTCTGGAGGGAAGCGGGTCTCGGAATCTGCTGGACCTCGCCGAGTTCGCCTTCCTGGCACGTGATCCTCGGCTGATCGGGCGGGCCGAGGAGATTTTGGAGGCCGACTGCCGGCCTGTCCGAGGGATCCTCTTCGACAAGACTCCCGGCCGCAACTGGGGCCTGGGGTGGCACCAGGACACCAAGATCGCCGTCAAACCGACGGAGATTCGGCCCGAGGGATGGAGCGGCTGGTCGATGAAGGAGGGGGTGCTGCACGCCGCACCCCCGGCCGAAGTGCTCGACCGCTGCGTCGCCCTCCGGCTTCATCTGGACCCGGCCGGCCCCGGCACCGGAGGGCTTCGGGTGATCCCTGGGAG
>JAKRSE010000221.1 GCA_022402505.1 Fimbriimonadaceae bacterium
GACCCGATCGGGAAAGACGGTCATCCAGCCTCGGACCGGCGCGGCGTCCATGTGGAGCCGGACGGCCAGATCGGCGCCTGCCTGGTTGGCGATCTCGGCCCGGCGGCGGTTGCTCACCATCTCTTCCAGCGACTTCTTGGTCATCACGACCCGTACCCCCTTCCCTTCCAGCATCGGCCGGGTCAGGAGGGCGATCTTCCAGACGGCCTCCAACTCGCTGATCTCCTTGCCGGTCGCGCCTCGACTCACCTCGCTGGGATGCCCCGGGTCGAGGCAGACCAAAGGCTTTTCGGATTCAAGAACCGCCGAAAAGAGCAGGGCAAACATCATCCCCCAAGCCGGTCCGGATTCAGACCTTCCAGTTCCGGCAGGACGAAGAGGCCATCCCGGCGGATGAGCACGTCGTCGAACCACACCTCGCCTCCGCCGTAGTCGGGCCGCTGAATGCAGACGATGTCCCAGTGGATCGCGCTTTCGTTGCCGTTGCCGCCGGGCGGGGCGTAGCTGTTGCCCGGGGTCAGGTGGAAGCTCCCGGCGATCTTCTCGTCGAACAGGGTGTCCTTCATCGGGTGCAGGACGTGGGGGTTGTAGCCCAGGCTCCACTCGCCGAAGACTCTGGCTCCCTCGTCGGTGTCCAGAATCTGGTTGAGCCTCTCGGTCATCGCGCCCGCCGTCGCCTCCACGATCCGGCCCTCTTTGACGACGAAGCGGATGTCCTTGAACTCTTCGCCCTGGTACAGGCTCACCGTGTTGTACTGGACCACGCCTTCGGCCGAACCCACGACGGGCGCGGAGAAGCACTCGCCGTCCGGGATGTTCCTCTTGCCGTGACAGCTGACGGCTCCGATGTCCTTGATGCTGAAGCGCAGGTCGGTGCCGGGGCCCTTCAGGTGGACCCGGTCGGTTCGATTCATCAGATCGACCAGAGGCCGAGCCGCCTCTTCCATCCGGGCATAGTCCACGGTGCAGACGTCGAAGTAGAAGTCCTCGAAGGCGGGAGTGCTGCGGCCGGCCTGCTGGGCCATCGACGCATTCGGCCAGCGGAGGACGACCCACTTCGTCTTGTTCACCCGAATCTCCATGTGGACCGGATGGCTGTGGACCTTGGCCCACATGCCGCGGACTTCGGCCGGGACATCCGAACTCTGGAACACGTTGTCGGACCCGCGCAGGGCGATGTAGGCGGTCATGCGGGACATTTCGTGGGCGTCGATCTCGGCGTGCAGCCGGGCCGCCTCTTCGGACATGCCCCGGAGCAGACTCCGCTGGACCAGGCTGCTTTCCCGCTTGACGAAGGTCTTCGCCCCCTTCGACTGAGCGACTCGGACCAGCTCCGCCGTCACCTCGTCCGGAAGGTCGAAGGCGTGGATCAGGACCGCATCCTCCGATCCCAGGGAGGTGGAATGGGTGCAGAGCAGTTCGGCCAGGCGCGTGACGCGGGGGTCCAGCATGGCCGGGCAGTGTACCGACCATTGGACCGAGCCGACGAATCGAAGTCACTTCGGTCAGACTCTTCCCAGACGGAGCCTCATGTTTGTCCTCGGCGCAGCCCTCTTCATCCTGGTCGGCCTCACCATGGGCCTGATCGGCGCGGGTGGGTCGATTCTGCTGCTGCCGATTCTGGTGTTTCTGTTCGGCTTCGACGCGACTCAGGGGACGGCCGCCTCGCTGATCCTGGTCGGCGTGACGGCTTTGGCGGGGGCGGGGATCCGCCACCGGGAATCGCTGGTGGACTGGCGGGCGGTCGGCCTCCTGACGCCGGCGGGCATCGTGGGAGTCTTCGCAGTTCGAATGTGGGTCGTTCCGGCCCTTCCCCCCGAACTCGGCCGCCTCGGCAGCTGGATCTTCACCCGGGATGACCTGATTCTCGGGACCTTCGCCGTGGTGATGACCCTGGCCGCCGTCTCGATGCTCCGCCAGGGCGCGGCTCCCGAGGCCGACTCCGCGACGGCCGAGCCGAAGCCGGTGCAGGTGACAGCGCTCGGGCTGGGCGTCGGAGCCTTGGCCGGCTTCGTGGGAGCGGGCGGCGGCTTTCTCTGGATCCCGGCCCTGGTGAAGGGCATGAACATGGAGATGAAGCGGGCGGTGGGGACGAGTCTGGCGATCATCGCCCTGAACAGCCTGATCGGGGTTCTGGGCGACTTCTCCCGGTTCGGCTCGCTTCCCTGGTGGCTGGTCGGGACGGCGGCCTGCCTGACCCTGGTCGGCCTGGTGATCGGCCAGGCCCTCAGCCGCCGGCTCCCAGGCGCGAGCCTGCAGCCCGCCTTC
>JAKRSE010000222.1 GCA_022402505.1 Fimbriimonadaceae bacterium
TGAGCCTCGATCACACCGGAAATCAGGATATAGTTCCGGTCGGTGATCCGCATCGTCGCGTCCACGTTGTGATCGGTGATGAGGATGCCGATGCCCCGCGTCTTGAGGTCGAGGATGATGTGCTGAAGCTCTTCGATCGTCACCGGGTCGATGCCGGTGAAGGGCTCATCCAGCAGGATGAACTTGGGCCGGGTGGCGAGGGCCCGGGCGATCTCGACCCGTCGCTTCTGCCCGCCGCTGAGAACCCCGGACTCTCGGTCCAATATATCGGCAATGTGCAGCTCTTCCGCAAGTTCTTGAACTCGCTCACGCGCCGCTGCCTTCTTGATTCCGGCCTGCTCCAAGACGAGCAGCATGTTGTCTCGCACGCTCAACCGCCGAAAGACGCTCGTCTCCTGCGGAAGGTAGCCGATCCCCTGCCGAGCCCGGCGGTACATCGGCTGGCCGCCGATGTCGCGGCCGTCCAGCGCGATCCGCCCCTTGTTTGGATGGATCAGTCCAACAATCATGTAGAAGGTTGTCGTTTTCCCGGCCCCGTTCGGCCCAAGCAGTCCGACGACCTCCCCGGTCTCCACGTGAAAGCTGACGCCGCGCACGATCGGCTTCCGACCGTAGGCCTTGTGCAGGTCGAAGGCTTCGATCCTCATGGAGCCTTCGGCGCCTCCTTCAGTTCTGCCGAACCTGCCACGGCGCGGTACTCCTTGATCCTCCCTTCCGGCGTGAAGGTGATGATCAGCCGTTCGCTTTGCCCCTCGCCGCCAATGTCCGGCCGGCCCGGCGTCTGGATGGACACGTCGTATTCCACTCCGCCGCTCAAGGTGAGGGTGAGATCGGCGGGCCGATAGACGATTGAAGCCGCCTTGGCCTGGACCGTGCGGACCTCTTCGCCGCGCCGATCTACGATCCGGATGTCCACCGGGCCCTTGATCTCGGTCGCTCCGAAGGGGTTCAGCCCTCCCTGTCGATCCCCTTCCGACTGCCGGAGCGGGTTCCCGTTGCCTCTCCCGCCGCCCAGGAACTGGAAGGTGCCGGACTGTCCGGCCAGCCGGATGCTTCGAGATGCGCCGGCGGAAGTCTCGTCCGACTCGAGCACAAACGCCCTCTCGAACGCGACGCTGGTCTGCCCGCCCTCGACTCCGACCGTCATGCTCTGCGAGGAGGCGGTGCGGCGGGCCCCGGGTTCGGTCGCCGTGGCTTCGACGCCCCCCTGGAAGGTCCCCAGGAACCGTCCTTCCGAGCTCCGGAGTTCAGGAGGCATGCTCAGTCCGCCGGAGCCCGACTTGAGCTCCAAGCGCCGACCCTGGCCTTCCTGCACCAGAGTGGACCGGCCGGGGAGGGTCACGAAGGTCTCGCCGAGGCGGCTCTCCATCTTGAGGCTCCCGGTCTCCAGAGTCCGCACTCCCTGAGGAAAGGTCTGCCGCAGCCGGACGTCACCCGCCAGATCGACCGACTGAAGCTCGTAGCTGTTCTGCGCCGCCGGCTTGAGCAATGCCTTCAGACTTCGGCCCTGAAGCGTCACGCCCTGGCTCTTGGATTCGCCAAACAGGGGCGATCCGACTCCGTTGAAGTTCAGCGGCCCATCGGGTGTGAAGGTCACCTCGTGGCCGGTCAGGTTCCAGATCCTCAGGTTGCCGCCCTTGTCGCGGAACTGCTGAGTGGCGGGATTCTGGGCGACGAGGACTCCGGCGGCCGCGAGAAGGGCGACGGGAAGAAGGAGGCGCGGCTTCATCGGGTGGGCTTGAATCGGTCGGGGCTGCCGAAGCGGCGGAGGTCTTCGCTGGAGACGAGAACGGCGGTCGGTCCGGCCACGAAGCGGTCGCCCGTCAGGGTGACGCCGCCTTCGGCCCGAAAGGTGCGGGTCGCCTCATCCCATCGCAGCCGGTCGCTCCGCAGGGTCAGCCCATGCTCGACCGAGGTGAGGGTGACGCCGCCTTCCAGAGCGAGGATCTTCTGCTCTTCCAGGTACCTGCCGGCAGGGGCCTTGAATCCGCTGACCTTTCGGCCGTCGCGGAAGACGCTGCCGTCCACCTGTCGGAGCGCGGCTCGGGTGGAAGGCTCTCCTTCGCGGCTGACTTCCGTCTCGGATCGTCCGCTTCTCGCCTCCAGAATCACCTTCCCGGCCTCGTCACGGCGGGTGAGGGTGGAGGCGCCGCCCGCGATTCGGATTCGACCTTCGCCGACCTCGCCGGGGAGCAGCGGGGCGTCGTCTTCCGGGTCGGCCGAAGCGGCTCGCGGGACGGCCGACCGCTCGCCGCAACCCG
>JAKRSE010000022.1 GCA_022402505.1 Fimbriimonadaceae bacterium
GCGGCCGTGCCCCTGGTCACCACACTGCTCCAGATTCGACAGACCTACGCCGCCCTGGCGACGGCCGCGCTCGGCTGGTTCTGGGCTTGGCGAGGCTCGCCGCCCCGGTCCGATTCGGCGTTTCACTCCATCCTGCTCGGCGGCTGGGCGCTGGTGACGGCAGGAATGATCGCCGAGCCCCTGGGTGGAGGCATTCGGAAGGATTCGCCCACCTTCAGCTACTACCTCGTCCCGGCCGGACTCGCGCTGCTGGCCTGGGGAGTGCTCTCGCTGCGGCAGATGGACTCCAAGACCGGCCGGCCCGGGTTCCTGAGCCTGGTCGGGCAGAACCCGCTGCTCGCCTACGCCGCCATCACCAACCTGAACTGGGCGCTGTGGAGGCTGATCGGAGTCGAATCCTGGATCGGCTCGCAGGGCTGGACTCCCTGGGTGCTGGCAGGCTGGGCGCTGGTCCAGACCCTCTTCATCGGGGCGGTCGCGGCCGGGTTCTCCCGCCTTCGGTGGTTCTGCCGGGCCTGAGAGTCCGGTTTTTGTCCGCCCCTGTGGGATTTTCACCGGGATTCGTGGAAGAAGCTTCCCAAGGGCTGGAACCCATGGCAGAAGCAAAGGAAGGCGCACCCAAGAAGAAGAACATGCTGCCCGTCATCATCGCGGTCGTGGCGGTGATCGCCGGCGGCGGCTTCTTCATGATGAACGGCGGCAAGAAGGCCGAGGACGAAGAGTCTCACCACGCCCTCAAGCTCAGCGAACACACGGAGGAGATCGGCGAGTTCCTGGTCAACCTCAAGGACGGCGCCTACCTGAGCACCAGGATCGCCGTGCAGTGCGAAGGCCACTCCAGCGTCAGTTCCGCCGGCGACGGCCACGGCAAGGGAGGCGAGCCCTACCCCTTCGTCAAGGACGCGATCATCAGCGTCCTGACCGGCAAGACCCTGGACGAAATCACCACCGTCGAAGGCAAGTCGCAGCTTCGCCGAGAGATCGCCTACTCGATCAACCACGCCTACAACCTCTACGCCCCTCCCAAGGACGGCGAGAGGAAGCGGAAGCCCAAGAAGTCTGAACTGAAGCACGACTCGGTGCCGGAAGAGCTCATGCCGGACTACGAACCCGAATACCCCGAGTGGGACAACGACGAGGGTCCGGTTCTGAAGGTCTTCTTCCTGACCTTCACCACCCAGCGCTGACGCCGCCTTGCGGGGAGACCAAGCCCGGCCTCCCCGCAGACGATTTGGGGTTACGCCATCCGGCGCCGGCGTCGGCCGACCAGGACGGCGATCCCGAGCCCAAGCGCCGTCATCGTGGCAGGCTCGGGCACCGCCCCGTACTGCAGATGATCCACTTCCAGACCGCCGCCGCCGGAGTGGGTGATGAAGATGCTGCTGATCCCGCCGTTGTGGATCCAGCCGTAGAAGCGGTCCTCCAAGGTTCCGCCGGAGAAGTTGCCGTCGGCATGGTTTCCGGTCAGGATTCCGAGCGATGCTCCGTCGGCATCAAACGCTTCGAACCGGGTGGTTCCGTTCACCTGTCCATCGGTCCAGACCAGCCCGGCATGGGTCGGAAGCGCTCCGTAGGTTCCGCTTGAGAACGTGAACCGAAAGCCGTTCGTTGCGTTGGTCGTAAACCACGATCGGCCCTGCCCGCCAAGGTTGTCGAGGACGCCGTCGTCTCCATCCACCGAGTCGGTCAGACCGCCCGGGCCGATGACCGCTCCGGCGCTCGCGGTCACTCCCGGCGTGTTCAGGGATCGGTCCTCGAAGTCCTCCAAGTAGAACATTCCGTTCCCGAAGAAGGCAGACCAGGGGCTGTCAGAGGCTTGAAGGTAGGAGCTCGGGCCGATCTGGCTTGAGGCGGTCGCCGAGACCAGAATGGTCGCAAGCAGGGCAAGGGTGGGCAGAAATCTCATGTTCGTGCTACTCCAGCCGTCAAGTGTGCCTGGCCTATCGTTACAGAATCGTTTCATTCTCGGTGATTGCTGCGCATTGCGGCCATACTCTGACCGGCTTCCCAGGTCGGTCATGGCGTCTCTCATCCGGGTGGAATTGGTTCAAGACTCGCGCGTGAGGGTCTTTGTGGACGGTCAGGCGACGTCTTCCAAGGGGCTGGCGCGCGCGGTCTGTTTTCTGGCATTTCTGCGGGGGAAGACCGCGAGTCGGGCGGCCATGGCGGAGGCGCTCTGGCCGGGCGAGGCTCCCGAGGTTGCGGCGGGCCGCCTGCGAGTCACCTTCACCAGGCTCAGGTCCCTGCTCGGCCCCTCCCTGCTGACCGACCGACAGACCGTCCGACTGGCCGGCGCCCAGTGCCAGATGGACCTGTGGGAGGAGGAGGAGCGCATCCGAGAGGCTCTGGACGAGGTCGATGAATCCCATCAGCTTCAGAAGCTGAAGGCCCTCGGCAACCCGTTGAGGTCGGATGCCTGGCGAGACTGGGACGAGCTTGACCTGGAGGGCTCGACCCGATCCTGGGATGAGATCTGTCGCCTGGCGCTCTCCCGGCTCGCAGACCTGGCGGTCAAGGCCCGAGACTGGAAGACGGTGGACTCGGCCTGGGCCTGGACGCTGGAACGGGGAAGCCTGCAGGAAGACATCGCCCGCCGCTTGCTCGAATCCCACCACGCCCGGGGAACCCTCAGCGAGGGCCTGAAGATCCTGCGAAGGATCCACCTGAGCGACCCGACGATGCTGGACGCAGACGCCCTCGCCGCACTCCGGCAGCATGCCCGGCATCTGCAGGCAGACGACCGCATGGAGGGCCGCTTCGGCCCGGCCCACGCCCAGGCCCTGGGTCGAGCGATTCTGGACCGGGTCGATCGCTGCGCCAAGCCCCTGAGCGCTCTGCTTCTCGTTCCAGACGTTCAGCTGGCGCTGCAGGCCTCGCCCGCCCTCTACCTGGAGATCCTGTCGGCCACGGCCGAATCGCTCGAACCGGACTCGGCCGAGTGGGTCGGGGTCCAGATGGCCCGGCTCTCGGCACTCGCCAGCGTCTACGACGACGGGCAGGTCATCGAAGTCAGCCGGCGGCTGCTCGCGTCCGACCTCACACCCTCGCAGGCCGCTTCGACCTGGATGTACTACTCCTTCAGCCTCTTTCAGCTCAGGCAATGGGAGGAGGCCCTGTCGGCCGTCAAGAAGGCGGCCCAGATCGCTCTCGATGCCGGGGAGACCATCCGTCACGAGGTCTGCCGCCTCACCGAAGCCGCCTACCTTTGGCATCTGGGTCTGGTCGCGGAGGCCAGAGCGATCTACGACCGGTTCCTGGAGCTCTACGGGGAGTCCACCGACCCCTCGATCGTCTTCAACCGGGCCGCCTGCCTCGCCAACTACGCGATCATCGAGATGGTCTACGGCCACCCAGAGGCGGCCCGGCAGCGGGTGGAAGAGGCCTATGCCGAACGGACCCGGGTCAACCTGTCCAGGATCATCCCGTTCCTGCAGCCCTTGAGAGGAGTGATCTTTGCCCGGACCGGAGACCGGCAGGCGGGCGCGGGACTCGCCATCGAAGGCCTCAAGTTGACCCACGCTCGCGGATCGAGTCGGGAGGTCCAGTTGAGCATGGAATGGGCGTGCGGCGTCCTCGCGGTCGCCGGGCAGAAGCCCGAAGCTCTCGCCGTGATGAACTGGGTCAATGACTGGAGGCGGCGCACCCTGCACACCCGTTCCAACTGCGAGGAACGGTACTTCGAGAGCCTCGGACTGGAGGAACTCGCGGACAATCCGATCACA
>JAKRSE010000023.1:0-2536 GCA_022402505.1 Fimbriimonadaceae bacterium
TCGCCTTGAGCTGATCCTGGGCCAGGCGGCGCGCCTCGCGGGCGCCGGCGGCAGCCGCCTCCGCCTCCGCCAGACTGTTCTCGATCGACTGCTCCTGAGCGGCCCGCAGAGAGGCCTCCTCGTTGGCGTTGACGATCTGATTG
Organism: Fimbriimonadaceae bacterium; assembly: GCA_022402505.1. GTDB lineage: Bacteria > Armatimonadota > Fimbriimonadia > Fimbriimonadales > Fimbriimonadaceae > JAKRSE01. The sequence continues at coordinate 144 of JAKRSE010000023.1, forward strand.
TCCCGCCGGATCTTCGCGATCTTGACCGTGAGTTCCTTGACCCGGGTGTCCTGCGTCTTGATGTTCTCTTCCAGCCGGGACAGCGCGGCCTGCAGGGTCTCCCGATCGCGGCGGTCCAGGGTGTCCTTGTAGACCAGAGGCAGAGTCTCCGCCATCTCCTGGACAAACTCCCGGTTCGACCCGGTGACGGTGATCAAGACCGCCTGGGATGTGGCGATCTGCTCGGCCCGGATCTGAGGGAAGTTGTCCTCAAAGTCCTTGATCCCCGCCGGGAAGGGCCGGCCAAGCCGGCTCAAAGTGTCGTAATAGAGGACCTGTGAGTTCAGGGTCTGGGTTTCGGTCTGGATGTCCAGCGACGAACGCTGATTGATGATCTCGCGGAGCGGTCCGTCGGCAATGAAGCCCGGCGAAGTCTGAGTCCGCGCCTCGATGGTCATCTGAGTTTGAGCTTCAAACTGAGGCGGGCTGAAGTAGGCCAGCAGGAACCCGGCTGCCGCGCCAAGAAGCAGGTGGATGAGGAGGATGAACCACCTTCTCCCCATGATCTCGAGGAGGTCTCGAAAGGACATCTCCCCGACATTCACGCTGTACGAACTCGTTCCGCTCAAACCTGGTGCTTCCTGTCTGCCAATCGGCTTTCGCCCATCCGTGGAGGCGGGACGGACACGCCCTGCCTGCGGTTAAGACGAATGCAGGGCCGCTTTCGACTCACTCATAGGCCCGGCGAACAATGTCATCTTCGGCCCGCAAATCTCTGGGCTTCAGGGGGCGGCAGGGGTGACCGGCACAGATCATCCAGTCCGGCAGGTCCTTCACCACCACCGACCGGGCCGCCACCACCGATCCTTCGCCGATCCGACGGCCCGGCCCCACGAAACACTCGGCCGCCACCCAGGCGTTCGCCCCGATCTCAATGGGCTCGAAGATCAGCGGCAGTATCGGATCGCCCGGGTCGTGGCTGCCCGTGCAGAGAAAGGTCCGCTGGCTCACCATCCCGTTGTCTCCGATCGTGATCTTGGCGAAGCTGTAGACATCCACATCCGCCCCGATCACCACGTTCTCGCCAAAATCCAGGTTCCAGGGGACCAGAATCTTCGCCCGAGGATGGATCTTCACGTTTCGGCCGAGACGGGCTCCGAACAGCCGAAGCAACCCCGCCCGCCACCCCCAGAAGAAGAGCTTCGGCGTCGGTCGAAAGAGGATCGCCTGCACCAGATCCCAAAGGCCCCTCTTCAGCTTTGTCTGGATCGACCAGCCGGTGATGCTCCGGCTCAGGTCCACCTCACGGCGGCTCATGAAGACATCCTCAAGGACTTGGTCTCGAATGTGGCGGGCTCCTCGATCAGCTCCTGCTGGCGATTGGGCCGCCTGGTCAGGCTGTTGGCCAGAAGGATCAGGAAGAGTCCCGAGGCGAGAAGCAGCGGCTGAGTTTCGAAGAGCGACAGGGCCAGCGATCCAACCGTCGCCTCCGAATAGACCCAGGGCAGGAAGACCACCAGCGAGCCCGACCAGAGGTTGCCGGGAAGCATGTCACCGGTGGTGACCTTCAGAACCATCGCCATGATGAAGGTGCAGAGGAAGCAGACCCAAAAGACCCCGGCCAGTTTGAACGAGGCGTAGCCCTCCGTCATCAGCCCGAGACTGATCTGAGTTGTCCGGTCGGTGTCGGCCGCCAGGCCCGGGACTCTTTGGGCAAGCTCGTTGCTGGTGCCCAACAGACGTTTGTTGGGATTCAGGAACCGGGGGATCACCATCGAGCTGCCCTCGACGATGGACTGCCAGCCCGTCGCCCCCTGGGTATCGGTCGCCGCCTTCATCGCGTCGGTGACGATGATCAGCGAGTAGCGGTCCAGGGTCGGGCTGGGGCGGTGGTCGTAGTAGAGGAGCCGCCGGGCGTCCCAGTCGGCTGGAGGCGGCGCCGAGGCCTCTTCGACGTTGTATTTCGACCCGTTCGCCGCCACGTCCAGGAACAGGGTCCAGGCCTTGCCGAACTGTCCGCCGAAGATGTCCAGCCGCTTGTATTCCCCGCGAAAGGCGACGACGAAGGGGAAGATGATGAACTGGAAGAAGTACAGGATCGCCACGCCCATCAGCACGTGCTTGGCCCGGAAGCGGAAGCCGTAGAGGTAGGCCACCACCACCATGACGATCAGGCTGTAGACCGCCTCGCGACGCTGGAAGGTCGCCAGAGCCGCCGCAAAGGGAACCAGGAGGTTGATGACGTTCAGCGTGTTCAGCATCCGCTTGCCCTCCGAACGCTTCACCTCCCAGGCGGTCGCGGCCGCGACGGCCAGAGCGGTCAGGAAGCTCAGGTTCATCAGCCAGCGGACTCCGTGGCTTCCGAAGGCCGGGCTCCCCAGATAGCGGAGGATCATCAGGACCGTTGCCACGAT
>JAKRSE010000023.1:2546-3784 GCA_022402505.1 Fimbriimonadaceae bacterium
CGATGATCCGCAGCTTCTCGGTGCTCAGGTCGGTGACCAGGATCGGCCGCACGACTCCGAGCCACGGAGCCCGCGAGAGGGCGGCGCCGCACCAGATCGCCACCGCCGCAACCACGTAGAGCTGCATCGTCCCGGTCGGGTCGAGAAGAGGCGTGTCGGGCCGCTGCCACATCATCAGCTTGGCGAACTGACTGATCACCACCTGCTGGAGGCCCATGTAGCCGATGCAGACCCCGACCAGCGACTTGAGCCCGCCGGCCATGTGCACAGAGTGGAGCCACACGAACATGAACACCACCAGGAGGCCGACATAGGCTCCGTCGACTCCCATCAGGAGAAAGCCGCCGGCCAGTGCGGAAATCGCCGCCAGCCAGGCGATCGCCCACCGGTCCATCGGGATCGGCAGGAGGGAATGGAGATCCCTCACCCGCTCCCGGGTGACGGCGGCCGCTGGAGCCGTCATCGTGCGCCTCCCGGAGCCCGAACTCCGTTCATGATGCCGTCCAGATCGGCCGTGTAGCCCTCCCAGGAGCTGGAAAGAGCGATGTCTTCCCTCGCCTGCCGACCGAATTCGCGGCATCGGTCTGGGTCGGAAACCGCCTCCTCCAGGCATCGGGCAAGATCGGCCGAATCTCCGGCGCGGAAGATCCAGCCGTTCGCACCTGGCCGGATCAAGTCGGACGCGCCCGCCTGGTCCGAGACGATGCAGGCGGTGCCGCAGGCCATCGCCTCCGCGACCACCATGCCGAACCCGTCCATGATCGAGGGGAAGACGAAGACGGACGCCCGGCTCATCTCATCGCGCAGGCTCGCCAGGTCCAGGATTCCAAGCAGTTTGACTCCCGAAGCCGCCGCCAGGGCCGCCCGCAGCCGATCGCCCGACTGAGAGGGGTTTCCGGCCAGCCTCAGATTCAGGGTTGAGTCCATCTGCTTCGCCGCCTCCAGCAGCGTGTAGAGACCCTTGAACGGAACGATGTTGCCGGCATAGAGAACCGTCTTCCCGTCCGGGTCCTTCTCCATTGTCGGATGAAAACGGGTGAGATCGGTGCCGATCCTCGCCAGGCCGATCCGCTCGGGCGAGAACCCTCGGTCCAGGAACGACTGCCGCGCCGCCCGAGAGCAGACGACGATTCGGTCGGCCTCATCGTATTCGGCCAGCTCCCGCTCGATGACGCCGGGATTGAAGCCGTCCGCCTTTTCGCCCCACCCGGCATAGGCTTCCTCCAGAATCCGCTTCT
>JAKRSE010000223.1 GCA_022402505.1 Fimbriimonadaceae bacterium
GCGGCCTTGATGGCATCCATCACCGGGTTGGTGCCGTCCCTGCCATCGACGAGTTCCGGTGCCCCCTTCCAGGCCTGGACGTTCCCCGCGTCATCCAAGGTGACTTCCAGACGGCCGATCAGCTTGGCCCATTCCCAGGCCTGAACGACCAAGGTTCGATTGCCGTCGAGGCCTCGGACCACCGTGGGATAGTCGCCCTGCGACCGGGGAAGGCCGGGCCCTTCGAGCCGGCCCAGAAACGTGTGACTGTGGCCGCCGACGACCACATCGACCCCCCGAAGCTGGGTGGCCAGCTCCAGGTCGGTGGTGAATCCGCAGTGGCTCAGCAGAACGATCGCCTGGACGCCCTGCACGGTCAGCATGTCCACTTCGGCCTGGACCGATTCGGCCAGCGGCAGAAACTTCACGGTGGGTCCGGGGCTGCTGATGTTCGGCGTGTCCGGGGTGACCGCTCCCACGACCCCGACCCGCCCGCCCGGCGTGTTCAGAATGGCCGACCTCTTCACCCGATCCTTCAGCAGGGGCTCCTCCGACACGTCGAGGTTCGCCGCCAAGACCGGAAACCGGACCTGGGCGGCAAAATCGGCGAGCGCCTTGGGGCCGAGGTCGAATTCGTGGTTGCCCACCGCCATCGCCTGCCATCCCATGAGGTTCATCAGGGCGGCGTCGCTCAGCCCCTGGTAGACGTTGAAGTAGATCGTGCCCTGGAACGCGTCTCCGGCGTGGAGCAGGAGAGGGTTGGTCGATTCCCTGCGGAGCCGCTGCATGAGGTTGGCCGCCTGAGAGAGGCCTCCGAGGCGGACTTCCGTGCCGGTGTCTCGATTGCGGATCACGGTCGGCTCGACGTGACTGTGGACGTCGTTGGCATGGATGATCGTGAAGGTGAAGCCCTGGGCAAGCGAAACCGCCGCTGCCGTCACTGCAACCAGAAAGGCCAGGGACCGCTGAAGTCGAACCATGATCACCGGCTGGTGTACCTGGAACGCATGGCGGGACCCCGGGATGATCGCTGCCCGAAAACTCAAGTGTCGTTTCAGCCGGCCAGGACGGCCTTCAGGGCATCGGCGACGTAGTCCGCATCCGATTCGCTCAGGTGCGGGTGGATGGGCAGGCTGAGGACCTGGTCGGCCAGGATGTCGCTGTTGGCAAAGTCAGGGAACCGCCCCTCGAAGACGGGCAGACGGTTCTGCGGGATCGGATAGTAGACCATCGACCCGACCCCGAACTCGGACTTGAGCCGCGCCGCCACTTCGTCCCGCGACTTCTCGGTGATCCGGACTGTGTACTGGTGGAAGATGTGCCCCGGGGTGACGGCCGGCAGGATCAGGCCGGCGACGCCGGCGAGCCGCTCGTTGTAGCGGGTCGCGACCGCCCGGCGGGCCGTGTTGTAGCCGTCGATCAAGGGCAGCTTGAGCCTCAGGATCATGGCCTGCATGGCGTCGAGCCGCGAGTTGTAGCCCAGATGCTCGTTCCGGTAGCGCTGGATGCTGCCGTGGTTGCGGAGGCTGACTGCCATTTCGGCGATCCGGTCGTCGTCGGTGGTCAGCAGGCCGCCGTCGCCATAGGCTCCGAGGTTCTTCGTGGGGTAGAAGCTGAAGCAGCCGACGGTTCCGAGGCTTCCCGTCTGCCGGCCGGCCAGACTCTCCCGCCCGACCAGATCGCAGACCCCTCGGCACTCGGCGCAGGCGGGGGAATACCGGGCGCCGAAGCTCTGGGCGGCGTCTTCGATGACGGCCAGACCATGCTTCTGAGCAATGGACCGGATGCGGGTCATCGCCGCGGGCCGGCCGAAGAGGTGGACGGGCATGATCGCCTTGGTCCGGTCGGTGACGGCGGCTTCGAGCAGATTGGGATCGATGTTCATCGACTCCAGGTCCACATCGACGAAGACTGGAGTCGCCCCGACGAGGGCGATGCTCTCGGCGGTGGCGAAGAAGCTGAACGGGCTGGTGATCACCTCGTCGCCAGGGCCGATTCCCAGGGTTCGCAGGGCGATGATGAGGGCGTCGGTCCCGCTGTTCAGGCCGACCGCGTGCTTCACCCCAAGGTAGGCCGCCGCCTCCTTTTCAAAGCTCTGCGTCTCGGGACCGAGGATGAAGGCGCCGGACCGGAGCAGAGCCTCGAAGCGCTCCTTCAGCTCAGGCATCAGCGACTCGATCTCCGGCTGAAGGTCGAGGATGTTGACGGTGCGCTTCTGATTGATCATGGCTGCCGGGAGACGCCTTTCAAGATACCAGCGTCCCAGCGGACCCTCAG
>JAKRSE010000224.1 GCA_022402505.1 Fimbriimonadaceae bacterium
GGTCCTAGCTGCCGGCGTCGCCCTGCTGCTGGTCGGCCTCGCCGCCCACCTCCACTCGGTGCCGTTGCTTCGCCGGATTCTGGTCTGGATTCTCGGACCCGCCGGAATCCTGGGATCGCTGCTGCTGGGCATCGGAGCATTCTTCGTCCGGCAACCAGGACCCTGACGCTTGGAGTAGATTAGCGGAGCAAAGATGAGGCGAATGAAGTCGGATTCGGTCTCAGCGCGGGTGGTGGAAGAGCTTCGCCGCCTGGCGGAAGAGGCGGGGCCGGGGGCGAAGCTGCCTTCGGTTCGAGATCTCCGGGACAGCCTGGGAATCAGCCATGCGCCGCTTGATTCGGCTCTGGGCCACCTTCAGCGGGAAGGGATCATTGAGCGACGCCACGGGGCGGGAATCTTTGTCCGCGACCGGATCGGGCTGCAGCGATGCGGGTTGATCGTGGATGCCGCTCTGCTTTGCGGCGCCGACTTCTCTCCGTTCTGGTCCATCCTCCTTCGTCACCTGCTGGGCGCGGGCCGGGCTTCCGGGTTCGACGTCGTCCTTTACCTGGCCCAGACGGACCAGGTCTTCTCGGACCGAGACGCCGTGGATGACTCGGCCGTGCCCGTGGGCCTGGTCAACGAGCTGGCGGAAGGCCACCTCCGCGGGCTGATCGTGCTCGGGATTCCCCAGGCCCTCTACAACTACCTGGACACATTCGGCGTGCCGATCTCCTCGTTCGCCGGGTACGGCCGGCATCGCGTCGAGCTGGCCGGCGGTCCGGTTCTCACCGCTGCCGGCGTGCTGGCCGCCCTGGAGGATGGGGCCCGGACGATTCGGGTCTTGGGGAGCGCCGAGGACCTGGAGCCTCAGACCCTGCAGATCTGTCGGGCCGCCGGAGTCGAGGTCTCGCTCCTGCCCGGAGGAACCGCTCCGACGGAATCCCTCATGCACCCCCGGCTCTCACAAGGGCTTGCCATCGGGGCCTCTTGTCCGCTCAAGGATCTTCTGGGAGCTTCCGTCGTCTCCAGCAACGACCTTCGGAGCCAGGGCTTCCTGGCGGCGATCCGGAACCGGGGTCTCGCTCCGGCCCGAGACTTCAACTTCTATTCTCATGCCAATCGCGAATCCCCGATTCTGCTCGGGTGGGAAGCAGAGATGGTCCGAATCGAGGTCGATGCGGAAGAGGTCGCCGTCGGCCTCGTGGAGATGCTGACCGGGCAGATGACCGGCCGGATGCCCCCGGAGGCCTTCCAGACTCAAGGCTCGCTCCGCTCTCCGGGGCCCGACTGGACGCTCCATGTCGGGAGCCGGGTGATCCGACCAGGCGGTCCGAACCAGCGCGATTCGAAACAATCCACATCTGGATAAAAAAGTCAGCAATCTGTTGCGAAACACTTGGGAGAACCGTGTCATAATGAGGGAGGAGGTTGCTCGGCAACCGCCAGAGCCAACGGAGGTTCACCCAAATCATGTCCAAGCGTGCATTCACTCTGATCGAACTGCTTGTCGTCATCGCCATCATCGCGATCCTCGCTGCCATTCTGTTCCCGGTCTTCGCCCAGGCCAAGACGGCCGCCAAGAAGACTTCGGAGCTGTCGAACCTGAAGCAGCTGGGAACGGCGACTCGGATCTATCTCGCCGACTACGACGATGTCTTCCCGACGACCGCCCTCTATGACTGGAGCCGGCCGGCGAACGACATCCACTGGCTGCCGAAGCTGGTGCCCTACGTGAAGAATCTGGGCATCTTCCGCTCGCCGCTCGACTCAGGCATCTCGGCGGGAGACAACTCGAGCTGGGCAGGCCCGTGGACCAGCTGGGGCGCCAATGCCGTCTTCGGCGGAGGCGTGAATCCCGACAACGAGGGTCGCGGCATCTTCGGCCTGACCAACGACGACTGGACGAATTCGGGCTGGTTCCCGCGAGGCACGGGCAAGAGCTCGACCGCCGTCAACAACGTGTCGCAGACGGTGGTCTTTGCGCCCAAGTACAGCAACGACGTTTCGAAGTGCCCCGGGCATCCGGCCTGGCTGGGTGGAAACTACTCGTGGCACTGGCCGACGAACGCCTTCCTCTGGGTTCCCGATGGCACCGATGACTTCTATCAGGACCAGTGCGGCGCAACCCCGAGCGGCATCATTCCGGAAGCGGCCTTCCCGTTCGGCCGCCGAGGCTCGATGTCGGTGATCAGCGACCGGGCGAACATCGTCTTCGCCGATTCCAGCGCCCGATCGATA
>JAKRSE010000225.1 GCA_022402505.1 Fimbriimonadaceae bacterium
AGCCGCTTCTTGATTCCGAAGAGAAGCAGGACGGCGAAGACCATCGCTCCCACCGATCCCGCGGCGGCAAAGCTCCAGGCGGGCAGCCCGAAGCCCAGCGCGAGACCGCAGAGCAGGATGAAGACCGCCGTCGTGATCGTGCCCAGAATCACCGGCCGGAGGGTCTCCTGCATGGCAAAGAATCCGCGCATCAGCACCGGCTGAAGGCACCAGGCGAAGACGCCGACGCCAAAGGCGGCCAGGATCGGTGCGGTCCGCAGGGTGTCCTCGACTGTGAAGCTCCCGCGCTGAAAGACAACCTGGATCACGTCGTAGGGCAGCAAAACCATGATCACTGCGCAGGGGACGGCCAGGTACTGGGTGGCGCGGGCCGTCTCCAACAGCTGCCGCGAGAAGCCCTTCATGTCCCGGTTGGTGAAGGCGGCGCTCAAGGTCGGGAAGGCTGCCAGGGCGAGCGAGGTGCCGAAGACGCCCTGCGGGGCGAACTGAAGACGATTCGCGCTGTCATACGCCGAGTTGTAGCCGTCCGGCAGAAAGCTGGTGAACCACTGCATGATCACCGGAAACACACCCGGCAGGGAGAGTCCGAAGATGACCGGGGCCATGAGGCGAAACACCTTGCGCACCCCAGGATGCCGCCAGTGGAAGCCGGGGGTGTACCGGGCGCCGAGCCGAGTCAAGGCGTACATAGGAAGCAGAATGTTCCCGGCATAGGCCCCGATCAGCCCGCCCCAGCTCATCGAGGCGATGGCCGGAGTCGCGATGCTGCTGAGGGTGAAGGCGCCAAGGATCTGACCGATGTTGTAGAAATTGATCCCGACCGCGGAATAGGAGTAGTTCCCTTTGCAATAAAGGGCCCCGAACATGAGGCCGCCGAGGAAGAAGGCAAGCTGGGCGGGGATGATGATCCGGCTCATCTGAACCGCCATCTGCATCTTCTCGTTGCTCGCTCCCGTGAAGAACACCCTGGCCAGAGGGTCGGCGAAGATCATCAGCAGCGGCAGGATGACCAGCAGGACCGCCGTGAGGGTGGTCGCCACTCCGCTGAAGACGACCCAGCCCTCCGACTCCTTGCCCTGCTCACGAAGCTCGGTGAAGACCGGGATGAACGCCGAGCTGAGCGCCCCGCCGGCGATCAGATAGAAGACCAGATCGGGAATCTGGAACGACAGCCGGTAGGCGTCGGTCATCAGGTTCTGACCGAACAGCGCCGTGATGACGATGGCCGTCACCAGCCCCAGGACGCGGGAGGCGAAGACGCTGACGACCATGATCCCGCTGGAGCGGGCGACATGGGCGGAGGTTTTTTCGGCGTCCTGACTCATGGGTCGGACGTTCCGGACCTGATCCGGCGGCAGGGGAGAGGAAGCTCCGGCGAGGCCGGGAGGGCGTCGCCGGGCTTCTCAGAGGTCATGCAGGCTCAAACGTGCTGGTCGAGGAAGGCCTTCAGCTGGTCCTTCGGAGCCATGCCCTGGGTTCGGCCCACAACCTGGCCGCCCTTGAAGATGAGGAGGGTCGGGATCGAGCGGATGCCGAACTCTTCGGCCAGCTTGCCGTCGGCATCGACATCGACCTTGACGATCTTCGCCTTGCCGGCGTACTCGCCCGCGAGGGCCTCCAGATGGGGGGCGATGGCGCGGCAGGGGCCGCACCAGGTGGCCCAGAAATCGACGAGGACCGGAATCTCGGAATCGAGAACCTCGGCCTTCCAATCCGTCGTACCGACGGCGAGGGTGTTTGCCATAGCGTGTCTGTCGTCTCCTATGAGTCGTCGCGCTCCGGCCGTGGCGCTCTGCCAAACCGAAGCCTTCCGGAAGGATTTACGCCACAATACCATTCGCCGCGTCCGCGTCCCAGTGGCCTGTAACCTCGGGGAGATCCGCCGGCGTCTGGTAGGTCAGCACTCGAATCGAGGATGCCATTTTGATGAGAAGCTTGAAGATTGTCGCCCTCGCGGGCGCGGCGGTTATGGCGGGCTCGGCCCTGGCTCAGACCACCAACCAGTCCCGACCTCAGCCCCGCAGGGGTCCGGCCGAAACCAGCCTGGTCGGCATCGCCTTGTTCGACACGGGCGCCAAGGTGGTTGCCCGGTTCGGCTCCCCTGACGACATTCAGGGCCTGACGATCGGCGGAGGCGCCGCTCCCGGCGGCGGAGGCCCCGGCGGACCTCCCGGATTCGGACCTCCCGGCGGCGGTGGCGGAGCCCCCGGCGCGCCCCAGCCCGGTGCAGGCGAGAT
>JAKRSE010000226.1 GCA_022402505.1 Fimbriimonadaceae bacterium
CACAAGTCCGGTTCGCGCAAGCGACGGCTGGACATCGAAACCGAACTGTTTGCGGGAGAGCGGCGGCGGATCAGCCGACTGCTCGGCCACACCGGCGGACGGCCGACCCCGGCCAAGCCCGTCGAACTGACCGAAGAACAGCAGCAGGTTCAGGCCGAAGTCAAGGCCGCCCGCCGCAAGCTGGCCCTGTAATCCACAGGAGCCGGCCCCCTCTGCCGCCACCCCCGAGACCCGGGCGGGAACCGGCAACCAACCACAACACAAACGAGGAACCAAGAACATGGCAAGAGTCAAGCGTGGCCTGATGCGCCACAAGCGCCACAAGAAGGTGATCAAGTCCGCCTCCGGATACTTCCAGAGAAAGGGCAACGTCTTCAAGAACGCCCACGAGGCGGTGATGAAGAGCGGAAACTACGCCTTCCGCGACCGCCGCGCCAAGAAGCGAGATTTCCGCCGACAGTGGATCGTCCGCCTGAGCGCCGCCTGCGGCCAGATCGGCATCAAGTACAGCGACCTGATCCACGGACTGAACACCAAGGGCATCCAGGTCAATCGGAAGATGCTCAGCGAACTGGCCATCGCCGACTTCCCCGCCTTCGAAAAGCTGGCTCGCGAAGCGGTCGCCTGACCTCAGAATCGAGCTCCCATTGCCGCCGCACTCCCTATCCGGGAAGTGCGGCGGTTCGCTTTTCTGGACGGTCAGGGAGCCGCGGGCAGGTCTTGAATCGCCCAGAGGACGTGGGCCATGGCTCGGGCGTCGAGGCCGCAATAGGCCAGAAGCTCGGCCGCCCGCTCGGCCCGACGTGACTGAATCGTCTGCGGACTCCGCATCTCGGCGATCGCCACGCCCGCATCGTCTCCATTCGCGACCCCCGGCAGAGTCTTGTACTCCAAGGCCATTTCCGGGCAGAGGGCGGGCAGAACCTGCTTGATTGAGGTGTACCCACGCAGGTCGGGATGGCGGACCTGCTGCTTGACGACCTTCTCCAGATCGAAGCCGCGAGTCTCGAAAAGCTCCAGAGCCCGCTCGGCTCCCGGGATGCCCGCTCGGGTCAACCGCTTCAGCAGGTCGGTCTCGAACCCGGAATAGAAGACGATCGTCTCTGCTCCCTCCACCGCCCGTAGAAGGGCCTCGACGAAGAGCGGGCGGGGGTCCAGCCCGAGCTCGTCCTCTGTCTGAGGCCAAAGGAAGGCCTCCTCCCGGGCCAGGGTCCGAGGCTCCTCTTCGATCCAGCACGAGAACTGGTATGGGGCGTCTTCAAAGGGGCCGCAGTCCGGCAGATACGGAATCGCCGGCATCTCCGACTCAAAGTCGACGTAGGCGATCGGGCCGGTGGGGGCAGGAGCGGGCCCGTCCCTCCAGGCGGCTCCGAAGCGGATCGCCTCCTGGGCGGCGATCTGCTGGGGCGAGAGTTCGGACGCCGGCAGATCGCCGATTCGCGTCCAGCCCTGCCCCTCCCAGGCCGCCATCTTCCGGCTTCGCGCCCCGGAAAGGAAGAGGATGTCGTCCGGCGGCAGTTCCCCCCAGCACCGCGCCATCAGGAGGCACTCACGACATTCAGTCACCCGCGCAGGCGCCGGCTCTGGGCCTTCCAGAACCTCTTGAAGCTCCACCACGCGCCGCGCGACTTTGGCGCGGAGAGCGGAGGTCTCCGAACCGGTGTCGAAGCGGGTCAGCAGATGCAGGCCGTCAAGCGGCATGCCCCCCCGGTAGGCCGGGTTCAGCATGATGAGCCCCGTTCCCCGCACCCGAATGCCCGCCTTCTCAAGCACCCGGACCTGAAAGGCAAGGTCTTCGAAATGGCCGTTCTTCGGAGTCTTCCCCGACTTCACCTCGTGCAGAATCCAACCGTCCGGCGTCCGCTCCAGCACGTCCGCCCGAGCGGAGAGGCCGTCCACCAGAAAGGCGGCTTCGAAGATCGCCGGCACCGACGGATCGGCGACCAGTGCGGCCGTCGCAGTGCGGGCCTGCTCTTCGCTCATGCCTTTGTGCCATGCCGAGAGGCCTCCCGGGAACAGGTCCTGGGCGCACCGGCTCAGAGACTCTCCCAGGTCGCGGCGGAGCTTTTCGGCGGCCGTGGCCTCGGCCTGGTGGCGCCCCTCTCGAGCCTCGATCCAGGCGAGCCGGCGGCAGGCCTTCGCCCTCATGTAGGCCGATTTCGTCAGCGGCTTCACGGGGTGATCAGGGTTCCGATCCCCTCATC
>JAKRSE010000227.1 GCA_022402505.1 Fimbriimonadaceae bacterium
GGCAGCCCGGATTCGCGCAGGGCTGACATCAGGGCGTCGCAGTCCGCCTGGACCGTCTCGGGGCTGAGGGTCTCGGGATGATGGGTCACCAGCAAGGGCGGTTCCGAGAGGTCGAGCCCGAATCGGCTCTCCAGCTCCTCGCGGCCGAGGATGGGAAGTCGAAGGATGTTGTCCACCGCCAGCGCTCCCGTCGGGTGAACCCGCCAAGGAGCCTCGCCCAGCTGAACCAGCCTCCGGCCGTAGAGCTCGGTGCTGGGGAAGTGGATGTGGGCCATCTTGCTGATCGAGTGCCGGAACGCCTCATCGAACGCGCCGAAGGTCGCCTCGCCGCCGTGGAGGTGGGCGATGGGAATGTTGAAGGGAAGGGAAGCGGCGGCGGCGGCGAAGGTTTCGTACCGGTCGCCCAGCACCATGAGGATGTCGGGCCTCCATTCGGCGAAGAGTCGGCCGAACCCGATCATGCCCCGGCCCATCGACTCGGCGATCGCCTGCGGCGAGTCTCCGTCGGCCGACATCTCGATCCGGCCGGCGATGGGTCGCCCGTCCGCCTCGATCTGCCGCACGGTCAGGCCGTGCTCCTCGCTCAGGTGCATTCCCGAGACCAGGAGCTGCGCCTCAAGGTCGGCGGCCTCATCCAGGGCCTCGAGCAGCGGCCGGTAGATTCCGTAGTCGCTCCGCCCGACCGTGACGACGCCGATGGTTCGGCGAGAGCTCATTCCGAGCGGACTCCCAGAGCCGCCGAGATCGCCCGGCCCAGCTCGGTCGAAAAGGTCTCGGCGCTGGAGCGGGCAAGGTGGTGTCCGTCGAAGGTCTTGAATTCTCCTTCGACCGAGACCCAGGTTGCGCCCGCCGACTCCATCCTCTCTCGGACCTGGGCGGGATCGTAGCCGGATTCCGCCTCTTCGATCTTCTTGATGTCCTCGGAGATCGGCGGCTCAAAGCAGAGAACCTGGATCCCCTGCTCGGTCCAACCCCGCACCGCCTTCTCCAGACGCGCGATGTGCTCGTCCTTCGACTTGTGGGCCGCGAAGAGGTCTCGATACTCTCCCTGGGCGCTCACCGTGTCGTGAGAGCTGCGGTCGGCGGGCATCCACCCCTCCGGAGTGAACCACTGGGAGTAGGATGGGGCCGACTTGGAGACCGCCCGGCCGAAGAGGAGAACCGGGCTGTGCGGCGTGTTGAACGTATCGGGCAGAGGGAGATGCTTCATCGCCCACATGTCCACGGGCCGCTTGCTCGCCCAGACCCGGTAGTCGCCGAAGTTGACGGCGAGGTCGGTGAAGGATCTCGGTGTGAGGCCCAAGACCAGGACGCGGCGGCCCTTCGGGTCGAGCAGCTTTGGCAGTCGGTCGATGTAGTCCTGACTGAAGCCTTGGCCGGAGAATCCGAAGTTGGCGGTCCGCAGGGGGCCGATTTCGGCCTCGACCCTCTTCGGATCGACGCCGCGATTCACCCGGGAGTCGCCCGCGAGCACCACGTCGAACTCCGGCCCCCATTCGATCTTGTTGACCCAGAACCACCGCTCGTCCCGGGGGGCCTTGTCCAGCCTCCAGGTGAGGGCTCCGTAGGCGAGCCCTCCGACCAGGAAGGCGGAAGCGGCGAGGATGATTCGGCGGTCGATCATATCAGAATTGGAAGTAGATGAAGGCTCCTCCCGGCCCTCTCCAGAAGAGAACGACGACGGCGAGCAGTCCGATCCAGATCGGCCGCATCGGCGGGAGCCAGGAGAGCCGCTCGTGGAGCTTTCGGGACCAGCCGTAGGCGCTGTTCAGCACCATCGCCAGACCGAGGGCCAGGAAGAACCACGAGGAAAGGTCGATCATGGCGAGCTCGGCCAGACTGAACTTCGTGGGGTTCATCATCGTGGCGACGATGGCGAACGCCTGTCTCGAACTGTTGGCCCGGAAGAAGACCCAGGCGATGAGCACAAGGATGAACACGATGACGGCGCACATCTGGGTGCCGTACCGCATCTTGGACAGCTTCTCCGGCCAGTTCGTCAGTCGTTCGATCGTGAGATAAGTTGCATGGAGTGCGGCCCAGATGACGAAGGTCCACGCGGCGCCGTGCCACACGCCGCTCACCAGCATGGTCACCCACATGTTGCGGATTCCCATCCACTTTCCGCCTCGGTTTCCGCCCAAGGGGATGTAGACGAATTCACGGAACCACGAGCTGAGAGAAATGTGCCACTTGCGCCAGAAATCAGTGACCGAGGTTGCTCCG
>JAKRSE010000228.1 GCA_022402505.1 Fimbriimonadaceae bacterium
CTCCCGGTCACCGTCAGCAAGAAGTCCACGATGCGCCAGAAGAACGGCGAAGGGCTGAACGTGATCGGCTACCTCCCCGGCGAAGATCCTGTGCTCAAGTATGAATACATCATCGTCGGAGCCCACTACGACCACCTCGGCTACGGGGAGGTCGGCAGCCGGACGGGCAACGAGATCATCCACCCCGGCGCCGACGACAACGCCAGCGGCGTGGCTGGGGTCTTGGAGCTGGCCGAGTACTTCAAGCAGAACGGAGGCAACAAGCGGACGATCATCTTCCAGCTCTACAGCGGGGAAGAGGTCGGTCTGATCGGGGCCAATGCCTGGGCCTCCGACTTCGAGAAGAAGCTGGTGAACACCTCCGCCATGATCAACATGGACATGATCGGCCGGGTGCGCGACGGCAAGGTGACGATCTTCTGCACCTCCACCTCCACCGCCTGGGATGGGATCATCGACCGGATTCAGGCACCGGGTCTGACCTTCGCCAAGGTCCCCACCGTCGCCGCCAACAGCGACCACGCGCCCTTCGCTCGCCGCCAGGTGCCCAGCGTCTTCTGGCACAGCAACCTCACCGACGAGTACCACACCGAGCGCGACACGATCGAAACCCTGAACATGCCCGGCATGGTGAAGGTCCTCGAATCCGTGAAGCAGATGATCAAGCTGGTGGATGCCAAGCCGACCAAGCTGGCCTGGAACCCGGATGCCCAGATGGCTCAGCGGCGAGGCACGGCGCGGGGCGTCACCATCGGCTTCATGCCGAACATGACCGCTGCCGGTCCCGGCGTGGTGCTGGCTGGGGTGACCCCCAACTCGCCCGCCGCCCGAGCCGGCCTGAAGGAGGGCGACCGGATCATGGAGATGGGCGGGCGCAAGCTCAACTCGCTCGAGGACATGCAGGCCGCCTTCCAGGGACTCCGAGCCGGAGTCGCCGTGACCCTGATCGTTCAGCGAGGCACCGAAACCCTCACGATTCAGGTCACGCCGACCGGCGGCTGAGCCGAAACCGGAAGGGCCGGGACGCGCAGATGACGTTCGAATTCACTTCCAGAATCATCGAATGGCGCGGCCCGGCCCCCTTTCTGTTCCTCCCCTTCCCGCCGAATGAGGCCGAGCGGCTCAAGCAGATCTCTCGCGAACTCACCTACGGCTGGGGCTGCATCCCGGCACACGTGACCATCGGGCAGACGACCCTGAAGACCTCGATCTTCCCTCGCCAGGGCGGCTATCTGGTGCCGATCAAGGTCGAAATGCAGCGCGCCGAAGGGGTCGCCTTGGGCGATGAGGTTCACGCCGTGGTGGTCGTGGGAGGCTGATCAGAACCGGGTCGGCTCGTCCCGAGTGGCGCCGTCCCAGTCGGGTCGGAACATGTAGGCATGGCACTGCGCCCCGCCCGGTCCGGCATACCACCCGCCGTTCGCCTCGTTCCCGGTGTAGCTCCAGAACGGATCGCGGGTCGGATCGGTCTCCCCGGTGGTCCCCACGCCGATCCTCCGCCACTTCGCGCTGGAATCGGTCATCGTGAAGATGATCCCGTTGCCGTGGAGGTTGTAGCCCGTCCCTTGGGAGTTCTGGCTGATGAAGGCCCGGCTGCCGTTGGTGTTGTCGCATGGGCCCGGCGGCAGGTAGCGGCAGGGAGTGTTCGAATCGGGACAGTTCAGGTAGGGGTTGACGTAGCCCGCTCCGATGAACGCCGCCCGGCCGCGACCGTTCCAGAACAGCGGTGTGGTCGAGGGCGAAGTGACGGCCGACGCGTTGAAGTCGTGCAGCAGGCCGTTGTAGGTGTAGCTGTAGAAGCCGAGGCCGGCCGGCTTGACGCTCGGAACCAGCCGCCCCTGCCCGTTGAAGGCGATCGACATCGGATCGCGCTGGATCGCCTCGTTCTTGATGTAGGGCCGGAGGTTGTTCAGGAAGAAGGTGCGTCGAACGTTCAGCTGTTCTTCCGACAGACCGCCCGGCCATTCTGCCGGAACCGGAACGAGCGTGTTGCTGGTCCAGCGGCCCATCTCCACCGAAGGAGCGTAGGTCGCCATGAAGACGTCGTCGTAGTCCGCCAGATAGATGTGCGCCGACGTGCCCATCTGCTTGAGATTCGAGAGGCTCTGAGCCTTCTTCGCCGCCGCCTTGGCCTGGCTGAAGACCGGAAAGAGGATGGCGGCGAGGATCGCGATGATCGCAATCACGACGAGAAGCTCGATGAGAGTGAAGGCTCT
>JAKRSE010000229.1 GCA_022402505.1 Fimbriimonadaceae bacterium
CCTTCAACTACATCGGCACCCGCTACGTCTGGGGAGGCAACAGCCTGACGGGCGGCATCGACTGCAGCGGTTTCGTCAAGGAGCTCTATGAAGGGATCGGCGTGAACCTGCCGCGAACGGCCCGCGAGCAGGCCCGAGTCGGCAAGCCGATCGAGCGGTTGGAAGACCTCCGCGCCGGCGACCGCCTCTACTTCTGGGATCGCCGCCGAGGCTACATCGGCCACACCGGCATCTTCCTCGGCTACCACCCGGATGGCGGCGCCTACTTCATCCACTCCAGCAGCAACAACCGAGGCGTGGCCACCGACGATCTCCGCAACCCGAAGTGGCGCAACATCCTGGTCGGCGCCCGACGCTGACGCGCTTTCCAAGCGAGAACCACGACCTTCAGGCCCGGCAAGAATCGGCCTGAAGGTCGCGTTTCTTTCGGATTCGTGAAACTCGCAGCCACGACCGGCCGTTTTCTGCTCGGCGTGTCGCGGCCGTGAAGCCCATGCGCCCCAAGGAACATCGAACCCCATGATCACGATGACTATTCTCGCCTCGCTCGCCCTTTCTCAGGCGAATGCGGGCGGCATCACTTCTCTGGCCGCCGGCCCCGTCGGCAGCATCGCTTCGGGCGGCTGGGACAGCCAGGGCCGCATCTGGACCTCCGCGGGAACGGCCAGGCGGGCCTTCTCCGGCGGGGCATACCAGGTGACCGGTCTCGCCTATTCCCGTGACGGCAGCCGGATCGCCCTGACCTATGGGGACGGCCGACTCTTCGTCTATGAATCCCAGACTTCGGTTCTGCTCTGGAGCAAATCGACCGGCACCTCGTTCGCCAGCGGGGTCGGATTCCTGCCGAACGGCAACATCGTGACCTCGGGCTACGACAACCTGCTGAAGCAGTGGAACGGCCGAACCGGAGCCCTGATCCGAACCTATCGCGGGCTGCCCAGCGACGCCTACGGCATGGCGGTCTCGCGGGACGGGCGGATGGTGGCGGGCACCGGCCCCAACGGGTTCGCCGTTTGGGACACCGCGACGGGACGGCTGATCCACCGATCCGCCGTGCAGGGGATGACGGGCAACGACATCCGCTTCAGCCCCGACGGCAAGGAGGTCTACATCCAGATGCTCGCCGGCGGCGTCCGCTGGTACGCCGCCCGGACCGGTGCGCCGCTCGGCGAAATCTCCTACGACGCCTGGTCGATGGACCTCTCCCCCTCCGGCCGCCACCTGGCGATCGGGGCCCGCAACGGCGAAGTCATCCTGTTTCAGCTGGGCAAGGGCGAGGTCATGCGGCGGAAGGTGAGCGAGAAGACGGTGGATGCCGTCGCCTTCTCGCTGGATGGGTCGAGCATCTGGGCCGGCGATTCGGACGGAACGCTGGTCCGGCTGGCCTTCGAGGGGCTCACGGAAGCGGTCCGGATCGGGCCTTGACCCTAGGGGGGGGCGGGCCTCTGTCAGCCCGCCCCCACTCGGACTCCTCAGCGGCCGAAGGCGCTGCCGACGTACACCTGGTAGGTGTAGCTCGTTTCCGCCTTTTCGCCTGCCCTCAGCTTCGGCTGCCAGCGGACCTTCACCATTTGGTTGGCCGACGAGAGCCCTGCGGAGATCTGGGTCGGCTTCACGGCCGGATCGTTCACGGTCACCGTCCCCGGATGCGTTCGGCTGATGTCCAGCTCAGACTCTTCCTTCCGCAGATTGCGGGCCTTGAGCGTCACCTTCAGGGTCACGAGGTCGAAGATCGGCCGGTTGTCGCTGTTCCGGATGACCCCTCGCTCGCGGGCGGTCTCCTCCTCCACCATGTCGGTCTGGATTTCCAGCGATTTCGTGATGCGGAGCCGTCCTTCCGCCCCGTCGGCCGTATAGTCCAGCCGATCCTGGCCCAAGACCTCGCCGCCCTTCATCGTGACGGCGGGAGCGGTGGTCAGGGGCGTGCCCGTGTTCTGGAAGAGGATGGTGTTCCACACGTCCGGCTGGCTGCCGGAATCCGGAGTCCATCCGGTGAGGTCGGCGGTGAAGACGTGCCGGTAGGGCAGCTCCTTCTTGAAGAGGTTCAGATAGGCCCGGTCGCCGGACTTCAGCGTGAAGTTGGGCTGACGGTAGAAGAAGAGGTCGCCGACCATCTCGCCTCCCTA
>JAKRSE010000230.1 GCA_022402505.1 Fimbriimonadaceae bacterium
ATGCCCTCGGCATCTCCTGGATCGCCCCGGAGGACCGACAGTGAAGCCGGGCGCCATCCAGCACACTCAGGTGCTCTACAAGGTCCGGGACATCGCCAAGGCGACCGGAGCCTCCAGCCAGACCGTCCACGACTGGATCAACGACGGCCTCCTGATCCCCCGGAAGAGGCACCGAATCCGCGGCTACTCCTTCAGCCAGGCCGACTTCGAGCAGCTCCTCGCCCACCTCGTAGAGATGACCGAGATGAACGACGTCGAACGGGCTCGGCGCCTCGCCGAACTCCGCCGAGCCGCCCGGTCCGGCCGAACCTGATCCCAGCCGAGAGGCGGTCATAATCGAGAACCCCATGGCCGCCTCCCGCCGGGACTACGGATCAGGCACCGTCAGCTTCGATCCCAAGCGGAACCGATGGGTCGGCCGAGTCTGGGTCCGGCCGACCATCGGCAAGGCTCGTCGGCTCCAGGTCTCGGCGAAGACCCAGCGCGAGTGCGAGCGCCGCGTCAAGGAGCTCAGGCTCCGAGCGGCCGAAGAGGTGAACCGCCGCTCCTCGCCCATCCTTGCCGACTGGCTCGAAGAATGGCTCGAGCGAAAGCAGGCCGACCTGAGCCCCAAGACGCAGGGCCAGTACGCCCGATCCGCCCGGTTCTGGACGGAACTCATCGGCACCTGCAGGCTGAGCGAGCTGGCGGCCCGACTCATCTCCGACTGCCTGGAGACCTGCACCGCCTCCCGCTCGGCCCAGATGCACCGGGCCATGCTGCGGGCCTCGCTCAACGATGCCATGGCCGAGGATCTTCTCGACGCCAACCCGGCGGAGCGAGCCCGGGCCCCGAAGCACGTCGCCAAACCCAAGACCATCCTCGCTCCGGAAGAGGTCGCCCGCCTCGTCGAGCTGGAGCCGAACCGGGTCTACCGCGCCCTCTGGGCCTTCCTCGCCCTCCAGGGCGCCCGGCCGTTCGCCGAAGCGGTTCCGCTCAGCTGGTCCGAACTGGAAGCCTCCGAAGGCCTCCTCTGGTTCCGAGGAGCAAAGACCGAGAGCGGACGCAGGCGCCGCCCGATCGACCCCAGGCTCATCCCGCTCCTGGAGGATGCCCGTCAGCCCGGCAGCGACCTCGTCTTTCCCTCGGAATCCGGCACTCGCCTGGAGGAGAGCAACGTGCGCCGGGCGTGGCGCCGGGCCGTCAAACGGGCCGAAGCCTCGCCCGTCACCCTCTATTCCCTCAGGGCCTTCGCCGCATCGGAAATGGCCCGGGCCGGAACCGATCGAATCACCGCCGCCGGACTCCTCGGCCACGCCAACCCCTCCGTGACCGCGAGGTTCTACGAAGTCTCCCGAGAACAGGACCTGGCGGACGCCATGAAGCGGCGAACGAGATGATACGCAAAAGATACGCAACCCCTCAACCCGGCCAAGACAGAACGCAGCAAGAGAGGAATTTGAACCAGAATCCTGGAGCCGACGACCGGATTTGAACCGGTGACCTGCTGTTTACGAAACAGCTGCTCTGCCGCTGAGCTACGTCGGCCGACCCGTGGATTATGGCTCAGGGCGGCGGGCGTCTTCACCCTCTTGACCCATCGGCTCGTCAGACCGACGAGGAAAGGCGGTCGATGGACCATCCCTTTGCTCTTCCCGTCCGTCCTGTCATACTGGCGGGAAGGCGCGGGTTGAGCCCGGCCGACTCCCATCCTGCACGGCAATGTCGCTTCGGGATGACGTAGGAGTCCGGTCGTGCGGCTCCCTGAGACACAGGACGTGCGCCTGCTGAAAACAAGTGGCCGATCATGGCGCGAAAGAAACTTACCGAAGAACCGATTTCACAATCTGAACAGGCTGAAGAGAGCCCCCGACCCACCCGGACCCGGCGGAAGCTCGCCGACCCTCCGGCGGCCGAAGAGCCGAAGAAGACCGCTTCCCCTCGTCGAAAGAAGGCGGAAGCCGTCGAACCCGAGCCCGCCCCGGTTGCGGCTGTGGAACCTGAACCGGTCGCCGAGCCCAAGCCCGCCGCGCGCCGCACCAGGCGCAAGCCCGAGGAAGCTCCGGCCGCCGAGGAGGCCCCAGCCAAGACTCCGCGCCGCCGAACCAAAGCGGCCCCGGTCGTCGAAGCCGAGCCCGCTCCCGAAGCCGACGCCCCCTCCGATCCCAAGAACCTCG
>JAKRSE010000231.1 GCA_022402505.1 Fimbriimonadaceae bacterium
CACCCGCTTCCTCCCTTATCTGCCGCTCGAGCCGAAGGAGTATGTGGCCGCGTTTCGGTTCGGGATCGAGACCGAGAGCGACGACACCGAGGGGGACACGGTGGCCGAAGCCGAGGTGCCGGCGGATCTCTCGGCCAGGATCGCTGCGGCCCTGCCTCAGTTCCGCGGCGAGATCGACCAGCTGCCTCCCCTCTATTCGGCGGTCAAGAAGGACGGGCGCAAGCTCTACGAATACGCCCGGAAGGGGCAGGAGGTGGAGCGCGAGCTGCGGCGCGTGACCGTCCACGAGTTTGAGGAAGTCCCCGGCGGAGAGGGCGCTGACCGTTCCTTCCGAATCGTCTGCGGCGGCGGAACCTACGTCCGATCCCTGGCCCGCGACCTGGGTCGAGCCGTCGGCTGCGGGGCTCATGTGACGGCGATCACCCGCACGCGAGTCGGTGAGTTCACCCTGGCCCAGGCGGACGTCATCGCCGAGATGGGACCGGACCGGATCGTTCCGCTGGCCCGAGCGATCGGCGAAATGAAGCGGATCGTGCTCAACGAAGGGCAGGTTGCGGGCGTAAGACAAGGCAGGCCGGCCAAGACCCGTGAACGGTTTCAGGAAGAGTTCGTCGCCCTTCAGGACGAGGAAGGAGAGATCCTCGGAATCGGAGAGGCGGACGGCCCCTGGGTCCATCCCAAGGTCGTCTTTCCCGCCGAGTGACGCCGATGGAAGCTCCCCCCAAGCAGGAATGGTTCTGGACCGTCCCGGTTGAATCGCGTCGCCGGGCCTTTGGTCAGCTGCTCTACTTCCTGCTTTGGGTGGCGGTGACGGGGATCGCCGCCTGGCTGACTCCGAGTCCCCACGGGCACGGGACCCACACGCAGCTGGGCCTCGCCCCCTGCCCCTCCATCCTCCTCTTCGACCGGCCATGCCCGGGGTGCGGCCTCACGACGGCCTTCGCCTGGACGGTCCGGGGCAGGCTCGATCTGGCCTTCGAATCCCATGCGATGGGGTCGCTGCTCTACCTCGTGTTCACCGCCTCGGCATGGTACGGGTTCGCAGGCTGGCTGAAGCGGCGGAAGTGGGACAGCGGTCGTCGGCTTTTCTGGGCGGCGAGCGCCTTCACTCTGGCCCTGCTGATCTACGGATGGGTGCGGTTCGCCTTGGTGAAGGAGGACAGCCCGATGAGCATTGCGAACCAGGTTCACCGGGAGTTCTCACCTCATCCTTGAGCGCGGCGGGCCCAGTCCGGATCACTTGGCGGCAGTAAAACGTCACAGTTCAAGGGAGACCTGAGTCGAAATGGGAGTCATGGCCGGCAAACGAGAGCGCAGGCGGTCGCCGGGGCGTCGCCGGCGGCCGTGGCTGACGGCGGCTGTCATCCTCGTCTTTCTCCTGTCGATCGTCGGGATTGCAGGCACGGTTTACGCGATCCAGCTTCTGAACCAGGCGAAGGCGATCGTGCCGACGCTTCCGGAAAAGATGAGCTCGCTCGTCAGCGAGCCGACAGTGATCGTGTCGGCCGACGGCAAGGAGCTGCTGCGGATGTTCGCCGAATACCGTCAGGAGATCAAGGTCTCCGAGGTTCCGCAGCACGTTCTGGATGCCTTCATCAGCGCCGAGGATCGCCGCTTCTACCTCCACCGCGGCGTGGACCTTTGGGCGCTGGGGCGGGTGGCGAGCGAGGTCCTGACTCGCCGAGGCGAGTCCACGGGCGGTTCCACCCTGACCATGCAGCTGGCCAAGCGGTTCTACACCAGCCCCGAGCGGAACGTGGAGCGGAAGCTGAAGGACATGGCCCTGGCCTACATGATGGAGCAGATGCTGGAGAAGGATCAGATTCTCGAGCTGTATCTGAACCAGGTCTACTTCGGCGAGCAGGCCTATGGTCTCGGCGCGGCAGCCGACATCTATTTCGGCAAGGAGGTCAAGGATCTGACGATCTCCGAGGCGGCGATGCTGGCCCGGTGCGTTCGGCGGCCCAGCGACGAGAATCCGCGGGAAAACTACGAGAAGGCGGTTCAGAACCGCAACATCGTGCTGAAGATCATGCTGGACGACGGCAAGATCACGAAGGCCCAGTACGACGAGGCCCTGGCCGAGGAGATCAAGCTCAGCGACAAGACGGTCCAGGTCGTCCGCCGCCAGAACATCGCTCCGTTCTTCGTGA
>JAKRSE010000232.1 GCA_022402505.1 Fimbriimonadaceae bacterium
CATTCCGTAGCTAGGGCGTTCCGCATTCCCGAGTCGGGGCCCCAGGCACAATGGGCAGGACCCGAACCGGCCCCCGACCCCTCGGAGCCGCGCCGACCCGGTATTCTCAACCGGCCATGAGGCGGTCCGATCTCCTCGATCTGAACGAGGCCTTGCAGTTCCCCGGCAAGCGCCTTGTCTTCGAGGTCGAAACCCGGCTCGAATCCGAAGAGGACCTCGACCTCCTCACGCCCGTGACCGGCACCCTGGAAGCCGTCTCCACCGGATCGGTCCTGGTCATCGGAGCCTCGCTCTCCGCCCGGGTGGTCCTGGAATGCGCCCGGTGCATCGCGCCTCTGGAAGTCGATCTGGACTTTGAGATGGAAGACGATTTCCAGGTGGAAGGCGTCCCCAGCTCGTGGGCTCGCGACGGTCAGGCCAAGGTCGTCTTCGACGAACCCGAACCCCTCTTCCACAACAATCACCTCTTCCGCGATCGGTACATCCGGCAGGGTCTTCTGCTCCAGCTTCCGCTTCAGCCGCTCTGCAGCGGCGGGTGGGATGGTCCCTGCCCGCGAGCGGCCGACTCCCCCGCCGCCGGCATGGAACCTCTCCCGGGCAAGATCGACCTTCGAGGCCTTCTGCCCGGAGCCGGAGGCGATTCTTGAGGATCGCGGTCGACGCCATGGGGGGCGACCATGCCCCGCGTGAGGTCGTGCGCGGAGCGGTTGCCGCCGCCCACGAAATCCAAGGCACCCTGATCCTGGTCGGGCGTCCGGATGAGATCCAGGCATCCTTTCCCGGACCCTGCCCGGCCAACGTCATGATCCACCCGGCCCAAGGGGTTGTCGGGATGGAGGCCAAGCCGACCGAAGCCCTTCGCCGGGGCACCGACACCAGCATCGCCGCCTGCATCGAACTGGTCAAGACCGGCCAGGCAGACGCGGTCGTGAGCGCGGGCAACACGGGCGCGGCCGTTGCGGCCAGCCAGCTTGGTTGGCGGCAGATGCCGGGAATCCACCGACCCGCCATCGCCTCCCTCTTTCCCAGCCGCCACGGACGGTTCCTGCTCCTGGACGCCGGAGCCTCACCGGATGTGGACCCTGACCATTTGGTGGAATTCGCCATCATGGGCCGCGCCTATGCCGAGGCGACCATGGGACGGACCGACCCCAGGGTCCACCTGCTGAACATCGGCGAGGAACCGGGCAAGGGCAACGCTTTCGCCAAGAAGGCCTTCGAACGGCTGGCGAAGCACGACTGGTTCGCCGGCAACATCGAAGGCAAGGACATGTTCCGCCAGGAGTGCGACGTCGTCGTCTGCGACGCCTTCCTGGGCAACGTCGTGTTGAAGACCGCCGAAGGGGTCGCCGAGTTCATCATGAGCGAAATCCGGCAGGCCATCCCCGACGGCCCCGCGCGCCTCCTCTACCTCCCCATGCGGACCGCCCTCCAGCCTCTGCGCAAGAAGGTGGACTACGCGGAGTACGGGGGAATGCCGCTCCTCGGCTTGAACGGATTGACCATCATCGGCCACGGCCGCAGCGATGCGAAGGCGGTCCTGAACGCCGTCCGCCAGGCCGCCGCCGCCCTGAACGGCGACGTTCTCGGCCGAATCCGCCGGGCGGTCGACCCGGCGGGCGAAGCCCCCTGACCCCCTCTCCCAAGCGCCATGAGCCAGACCCAGACCCGAGCGATCATCCGCGGAATCGGAGCCGGAATCCCCGACCGCGTTCTCACCAATGCCGAACTCTCGACGATGGTGGACACCGACGATGAATGGATCCTCCAGCGGACCGGAATCCGGGAGCGGAGGATCGTCGCCGATGGACAGCAGTGCTCCGACCTGGCCGCCGCCGCCGCTCAGGAGGCTCTGGACATGGCCGGATTCGACCCGATGACCCTCGACCTCATCGTCGTCGGCACCGTGACGGGCGACTTCGTGTTTCCCAGCACCGCCTGCCTGGTGCAGGAGAAGATCGGCGCCAAGCGGGCGGGAGCGCTCGACGTAGGCGCCGCCTGCGCGGGGTTCATCTACTCTCTGGATTTCGCTTCGGCCATGATCGAGGGCGGGCGGGCCCAACGGGTGCTTGTCCTCGGTGCCGATGTCCTCTCCCGCCACGTCGATTGGACCGACCGATCCACCTGCATCCTCTTA
>JAKRSE010000024.1 GCA_022402505.1 Fimbriimonadaceae bacterium
CAGACACAGTCGCTGCTCTCCGTGACGCCGACTCCCGCCCGATGCCGCATGTGGACGTTCGGGTCGAGGGACGGGTTTTCGCTGAGCGGCAGGCGGCAGGCGGCGGCGACGAGGCGGCCGTTGCGGATGAGGACGGCGCCATCGTGAAGCGGATTGCCCTCAAAGAAGATCGTCTCCATCAGGGCGGAGCTGATCTGGGCGTCCATCGGCACGCCGCTCTCTTCCACTTCATCCAGCCGCTCGCTGCGCTCGAAGACGATGAGGGCGCCGGTGTTCGATTCGGCCATTCGCCGGACGGCTTCGGCCGTGGCGCGGACGTGCTTCTGCTCCGCAACCGGATCGCTGCTGAAGAGTTTTTCGGGGAGCAGGCCGATCTTTCCGAAGCCTTCCAGGGCGGCGCGGAGTTCCGGGAGGAGGAGGATGACCAGCGCGACCGGAGCGAGGATGGTGGCCCGCTCGAGCAGCCAGTGCAGCGTGCGAAGCTGGAGAAGGTCCGAGAGGAAGAGCGCCCCGGCGAAGACGGCGACGCCGATGAGCAGCTTCCAGGCTCGGGTGCCGGAGACGAGACGAAGCAGGCGATAGGTCAGGAACGCCACCAAAAGGATGTCGATGACGCTGATCAGGGCCTCTGGAGTCAGGCTGAAGAGGCCGCCTAGGCGCTGCAGGGCTTCTCCCAAGAAATCTCTCCAGAAGTTTAGTCGGTTTGCAGGCTCGATATGGTTCCGGCCGGGTCGGAAGAGGGACAGAATGGGCCATGCCGAGCTTGGACGCGGTGGGAATGGTGGTCAAGGACATGGGCGCGGCGGTCCGCTTCTATTCGCGGCTCGGCCTGGAGTTCGCCCAGGGGTGGGAGTCGGAGGACCATGTGGAGGCTGTGACCCCGGGCGGGATGCGGGTGATGCTGGACACCGAGGCCCTGATGCTCCGGCTGGTCCCGGAGTGGACGTGGGCCGAGGGCCAGGACATCTCCCTGGCCTTCAAGTGCGATTCGCCGGAGGAGGTCGATGCCCTGACGGCGGCTCTGAAGGCCGAGGGTCACGGGGTGGCAGCCGAGCCCTGGGACGCCTTCTGGGGACAGCGGTACGCGGTGGTTCTCGATCCCGACGGCCGAAAGGTGGACCTCTTCGCCCAGCTGGGCTGAGGCGGACCCTCGCCCGGTTCGACGGACGGGTCTAGACTCTCATCGGCCGAGCCATGCCTGAAGGAAACGACCGGAATCTGGACGACATCCGCCGCGACATCGACGCGGTGGACGAGGAGCTGATCTCCCTGCTGAATCGGCGGGTGGAGCTGGCCCGCGAGGTCGGCCTGCTGAAGGGCCGGACCGGCGGGCACTTCTTCATCCCCGAGCGCGAGCACCAGATCCATGACCGGCTGGAATCGGCGGGGTCCGACCTGCTGCAGCCTCGGCACCTGAAGGCGATCTTCCGGGAGATCATCTCGGCGGCGCGGGATGCCGAGCGGCCGCTCCAGATCGCCTATTGGGGCCCGCCCGGCACCTTCAGCGAACTGGCGGCGCGGACGACCTTCGGGAGCAGCGCCGAGTTTCTTCCCCTCGCCTCGATCACGGAGGTCTTCAACGCGGTCGAGCACCATCAGGCCGACTACGGAATCACGCCGATTGAGAACTCGATTGCGGGCGTCGTGCCGGAGACGCTCGACATGTTCCCCACGACCAACGTGAAGATCTGCGCCGAAACCTTCATCGAGATCCATCACCATCTGGGTTCGAAGGCGGAGTCGCTGGACCAGATTCGGCGGGTCTTTGCGGGTCCTCAACCGGCGGGTCAGTGCCGCCACTGGCTGCAGGCCCACCTTCCTCGGGTGGAGGTGGTGGATGTCACGCCGACCAGCGCCGCCGCCGCCCGGGCCGCCGAAGACCCGGAGTCGGCCGCCATCGCCAACCATCTCGCCCTGGAGCGAAGCGGCCTGCACGCTCTGGCCGAACACATTCAGGACAACGCGAACAACCGGACCCGGTTCGTGGTGCTGGGGACGAACGAGCCCCGCCGCACGGGCCGCGACAAGACGAGCATGATGTTCAACCTCCGCAACCGCCCCGGCGAACTGCACGAGGTCCTCGGCTCCTTTGTCCGGCACCACGTGAACCTGATGATGATCGAAAGCCGCCCCGCGCCCAGGGCTCAGTTCGAATACATGTTCTACGTGGACTGCGGCGGTCATCAGGCGGACGAAAACGTCCAGCGGGCGCTAAAGGAGATCCGGGAACGCG
This sequence comes from Fimbriimonadaceae bacterium, assembly GCA_022402505.1. GTDB lineage: Bacteria > Armatimonadota > Fimbriimonadia > Fimbriimonadales > Fimbriimonadaceae > JAKRSE01. The sequence goes on from JAKRSE010000024.1 coordinate 2,234, forward strand.
CCCTGGAACTCGTCGTCCTCGGCAGCTACCCGAGCACGGACCCGAACCTGTCGACGGCGTTGTAAGGGGGGTGAGGAAACACCCGTCACCCTGACCACTGCCCTGGCCTCTGCAGTCGGCCTTTCCTGACAGGTTGGGTCACAGCCTTCTCCAGAGGAAACAGCTCCGCGATGCTATTCATGGCTTCATCAAACTTCATCGGATGGTATTCGAACCTGTCCTCTGCGCCCGGACCAAGGAGGCTGAGAAAGCGCTCTCTTGTTCCGCCAGACTCGTCCGGATTAAAGACCCACAGCCTTCTCAATGTGTCGGAGCCTTCGCTCCCAAGCGCATATAGGTGGCGGAAGAACGAGTCCGTTTCTGGCAACGAATAGCCAATGATGAATATCTGCTCGGCCTCCGAGAGGTGATCTGCGGCACGAGACCATACTTTCGAAAGATCCTTGTGATAGTCGGCCTTGTTCCATGATGGCGGAACAATTAAGGGGGACCACTCTGATTCTTCCTGAAAGACCTCGCGAAAGAACATGGGCAAACCTGTACCGATTGGAAGCAGTATCCGATTCCCAGTTTGCCGCTGCTGTCGGTTCATGTGACGTACGTAACCTGGAATCGGCAAGACCTTGACCTCCTTAGTTTGGACATTCTGTCCCCAGTTCAGCGAGCCGTGAAGCTTCATCAACGGTACAGACAAGTCGCGAGCGCCAAGTGTGTCCAGACAATAATCAATGGGGAGTTGGGCGTCGAGCAAGGCCAAGTCCACAGCAACGTCGTAGTTAAACGTAATAATTGACACAGACTGTCGCGGATTTCCGCGCTGAGTGATGTCGCGAATCACGGCTCCCAGTCTACGATAGATGGGAGGCGGCAGGACACGATCAGAAGATAACTCAAAGCTCATCGTCTTTTCGAGAGTCGTCACGATAAGCCTCTTCAAGGAGTTGATCGCTGACGGGATATCCTCTTGGTTGATTCCTGGAACTCGACCGATCACATTGCCGAGCTCGAGCACAGTAAACATGGACTCGATATTCTTCAAGTCGAGTCGGGCTTTTGAGTGAACCCTCTGAAGCCCACCAATGGCCTTGAAGACTCGCTTGAAGTCATCCTCTTGATCCGGCACTTCACCCTTGCTCAGCAAGTCCCTCGCCACGTCCAGGAAATCATGCATCAGCGGTGCACCGGCCTGACGGGATGCACCGGCTCCCAAAATGAAGACAACCTTACTCATCAACGAAGAAGGTACCTGACGCGGATGCCATAGCCATCAGGCTGGAACTAGGAATCAATCCAGATTCACGGAGAGGCAGAGCTGTTGAAACAGAAGCCAGCCCCAAAAGCCACAGCTTGCTCAGTCAGATCGCTTGCAATGGACGAAAATCGACCCAAACGTTGACCGCCCGCACATGTTCCGGAGAGACGGACGGATAGTTTTCCAGGAATTCTTCAAGGCTTGCGCCGGCTTCGACGTTGTCAAGAAAGACCGAAAGAGGCACGCGGGTTCCGGCAAAGCAGAGGTCGCCGTGCATGACCTCCGGGTCAATGGACAA
>JAKRSE010000233.1 GCA_022402505.1 Fimbriimonadaceae bacterium
TCGTGAAACATGGGGAACTGCTCGTAGACCGTGGCCCGATGCCCCCGCCCGATCAGCTCCCGGGCGGCGGAGAGTCCGACGATCCCGGCCCCGATGACGGCGACGTTCATGGCTCCAGGATGCCCCATCGCTCGGGTTCCGCCGGCCGGATGCCTTGACGCTGAAGCCAGGGGTCCGGTCGGAGAAGCCCGTGGACGGTCGCATCCCCCAAGAACCTTCGCCACAAATCAGCCATGTCTTCGCCTCCGAAGCAGCGCATCGCCTCCTCGCGGTCATCGATCACGACCGCTCGTTCGCATTCCACGAGCAGAAAGACATCTCGCGGGCCCTGAAACTCCCCGATCCAAACCAGCGGCTGCTTCAAGCTCTGGACCCAGCCGCGGCGCAGGTGCAGGCCCGTCGAGGGCTCGAAATCGGCCCATGACCTGGCCGTGCGCCATCGCGATTCGATCACTTCCTTCATGGATGCCGGCCGGAGCTGCCCTGGCCGGGAGGCGGCACGGCGCCCCTCCACCGGCATCAGCCATTCCACCCGACGGCAGTTCTTGAACGACAGCGTCCAAGGCGCATCCCCCGAAAAGCCGCACCAGGCGAGGAGGCAACCGGCGGCCCAGTCGTGCAGGACCACATCCAGGGTCTGCCTTCGAGGGATCACCTCCCGCACGAACCCTTCCGGGTCAAGCAGGGCGAGCGACCGGGCCTTTCCGAGCTGATGCCCTCGCTTCTTCCACCACACCCATGAGCGGCGAAGCTGGCTTTCTTCCAGGCTGCCCGACTCGTCGAAATCCGCGGCCCGCCAGGCGGATCGAGAAGGCAGACCGAGCGGTCCGAGGTCCTGGACGTGGCGGGGCCGAAACTTTGGGCGGCTCATCGGTCGTCCTCCGTCCGTTCGCCATTTGGCTTCGGAACCGATGGCATTTCCGTGAGTGTGACAGGCACCTCCCTGCGGGATCAACCCGCGAAGGGAAGGCCCAAGTCCGAGACGGTCGCCTTCAGTGCCGGCCTTGGCGACGACCAGGTCCGAGACGGGATGGACGAGGACGTTTCGGCTTCAGCCTCGCGCGGCGAAGGAGTCCGGGGGGCCGCGGGGGTCCACCCAGCCGAAGCCGGACCGCCCTTCTCCGCCGGGCCACGAAACAGGCGACCGAGCTCGTCTGGGATGCCGGCCGTCTGGCTTTGTGTGGATCGGCGATCCAGGCAGCCGGGAACCCGGCGAGCCTCACCGTCCGCCCGTCATCTCGCGGAGCAGTCGGAAGAACCCCCGCTTCCGCTCCGAGTGGATGCCCCAATCGGTCGGGACGCTCTGGAATCCCTGCTCGAAGCCCTCGCCTTCCATCCGGTAGTCGAAGAGCCCCCAACCCGCGCCGGCCCTCACCGCCGCCTTCATGAAGCAGTCGTCGTCCTCGAAGTCGAAGTGGTCGTCCTCGTTGAAGACGATCGGGACGCCGCGGTAGACAGGCCGCGATTCCACATAGGCGACCATTTCGCGGATGCGGTCCGCGTTCGGGACGGAGTTTCCGTGCAGGAGAATGAAGTCGGCGGCGTCGATCATCGAGTCCGGCGGGAGGCCGTCGCCTCGAGTGCTTGCCGAGACCAGGAGCCGGCCGCTGCTCCGCTCCCTCGCCTGAAGGATCAGCTCGTGGACCCGGGCTTCTTTGAGGATGAGATGATCGTAAGGCGGGTAGTCCACCTCGTTGGCGATCTCGATGACGACGTTGGTCCAGCCGCCCTCAAGGAGCCAATCGACCGCTTCATCCACGCCGCGACGCACGGCCGCCTCGTCGGCCAGCCGCTGATCCTGGCCGAAGTAGTAGAGCCCGAGAATGACCACCAGGCCCTCTCGGTCGCAGGCATCCAGAATCCGGGCGGTCCGGGCCAGGTAGTCCGGGCGGAGGGTGCCGTCCGCCCGGTAGGCGGAGTTGTGCCAGGGCTGGTCGGCGCTGTAGCCGCGCGGACTGCCTCCCTGCAGGTTCAGGGTGACCGCATCAAGGCCGTGGGCGGCATAGACCGGGAGCATGGCGATGAATCGGTCGGCGTTGGCCTCCGCATCCCAGGGGCCGTCGGGGCCGTCCCAGAGATGCCGGGTCTCCGGGTTCAGGTCGTCGAAGTTCGCCTGGACCATTCGGGAGTTCATCAGGAGCCCCTGCATCGAGACTCCCTGCCACGTCACGCCCTG
>JAKRSE010000234.1 GCA_022402505.1 Fimbriimonadaceae bacterium
CACCGCTTCCAGACCCTTCAGGACCTGGATGGCGCTCGCGTCGTAGGCGGTTTCGACCCTCTGGAGACGGGCGTCCGGATCGGCCTCCACCGAAGTGATCTGCTCTTCAGAAGGATCGTCGGGGAAGAGGTCCGGGGTGATGTCGTTGGCCATGGGATTCGGTCGATCGGGAAGGTCGGCAGAAGCCGCCTGTCAAGAGGTTCAGGATACCCTTTCAGGTTCAAGACGGGGCGGACGGGTCGGGGGATTCCCGGGCCATAATCCCGGACGATGGGCCTCTACCGCCGCGTGATCCGTCCGGCCCTTTTTCAGCTGGATGCCGAGAAGGCTCACGATCTGGGAATGAAGGCGATTCGGGCCGGGCTGCTTCACCATCCCGCGCCGAGTCGTCCGGATTTGAGGCGGACGGTCTTCGGCGTGGAGTTCGCGCACCCGATCGGCCTGGCGGCCGGCTTCGACAAGGACGGCCTCGCTCTGAACCGCTGGCGCGACCTCGGCTTCGCCTTCGTGGAGGTCGGGACCGTCACGCGGCACCCCCAGCCCGGGAACCCCAAACCGAGGATGTTTCGACTTCCGGAGAGCCGGGCGATCATCAACCGGCTGGGCTTCAACAACCGGGGCGCCGAGGCTTTGGCGGCTCGCCTGGAAGCGGCCTCGCCTGGGATTCCCGTCGGCGTCAATCTGGGCAAGTCGAAGGTGACGCCCTTGGAGGAGGCTCCGGACGACTACGCCTGGAGCTACCGCCGGCTCCACAAACTGGGCGACTACTTCGTGGTCAATGTCTCCTCGCCGAACACGCCGGGCCTGCGCAGCCTGCAGGACGGAGAGTCGCTCCGCCGGATCGTGGGGGCGATGAAGGAGATCGACGACGGCCCTCCGATCCTGATCAAGCTCGCACCGGACCTGACTCCCGAGGCGCTGGACGAGGCGGTCGATGCGGCCCTGGCGATGGGCTGCGCCGGGCTCATCTGCACCAACACGACCCTCGACCGATCCATGCTGCCGGCCGATCCCGACATCCAGGGCGGGCTCAGCGGCGAACCGTTGCGGACCCGAGCCGAGGAGGCCCTCCGGCGGGCGGCCGATCGGGCGGCGGGCCGACTGGTCCTGGTGGGGGTCGGGGGGATCATGGGCCCCGAGGACGTGGACCGGAGGCTCGCGATGGGAGCCGAACTGGTCCAGGTCTACACCGGCTGGGTCTACGGCGGTCCGAAGTGGGTCGCTTCCACCGTCGCCGCACTCCGCCGACCGGGACCCTGAAAAAAGTTGTGAGCTTCCCGGCGGCGGCGGGCATGGATGGGACGAAGATGAAACCGATCCACCGATCCCCGTTCCTCCTCCTTCCGGCTCTGCTCGCCGTCGGCTGTGCCGGCCCGGCCGAAAACAACGACATCCGCGCCGCCCTTCAGCGCTTGGAGGGCACCTGGCAGGGGCGCTCCACTCTGCCCGCTGACGGCTCTCCGGTCCGGCTCCAGATCACTCCGGTCCAAGGCGGCCATCGCGTGGTCATCGTCCGGCCCGCCGATCAGGGGGGCTCCGATGATTCGCTCGCGGTTCCGAAGGGAGAAGGGACGCTGGCCCTGGGTTCGGAGGTCTACCGGTCCATGAATGCCCGGGCGATCGCCGACGGGGCCGAAGGCGAATGGACCCTGGAAGGCGACAAGCTGAACCCGCCGCGCCGCATGACGGTTCGCCTGCTTCAGGGCCGCCGGCTGATCCTGGCGACTCTGCCGCCCAGTTCGGCCAACCAAACCATGCCCTACAGCGTCATGGAGTTGGAGAGAAAGTGATGCCTCGCCGCGCCTTCACCCTGATCGAGCTTCTGGTGGTCATTGCGATCATCGCCCTGCTGGCAGCGATCCTCTTCCCGGTGTTCGCTTCGGCCAAGCGGGCCGCCCAGGCGACGACACAGCTGAGCAACCTCCGTTCTCTTCTTCAGGCCGGGCTGATCTACGTTGCCGACCACGACGACACGGCTCCCGGGGCCGCCGACGGCTACTGGGGCGAAGAGCAGGAAGGGGGCTGGGTCTGGTACCGCAACTTCGAAGTCGAGTCGCCCGCCGAGTTCGATCTCAAGCGGGGTTCGCTCTGGCCCTATGTTCGGTCGGCGGGAGTCTACGAGAGTCCGCTGGCTCCCCGGGTCAAGCCCGTCCAGCCCAGATCGGAAGAGCACACG
>JAKRSE010000235.1 GCA_022402505.1 Fimbriimonadaceae bacterium
CGGTTTGAGAACATGGGCGCCCAGCTGATCCGCGAGGTCAGCAGCAAGACCAACGATCTGGCGGGCGACGGCACCACCAGCAGCGTGGTGCTGGCCCAGGCGATCTTCAAGGAAGGCTGCCGCAACGTGGCCGCCGGCAGCAACCCGACCCAGATCAAGAAGGGAATCGACAAGGCGGTGGACGCTCTGGTGGCCGAAATCGCCAAGAACAGCACTCCGGTCGAGGGTGAGAAGGGCCTGATCGAGGTCGCCACCATCAGCGCGAACGACGCGGAGATCGGCGGCCTGGTCGCCAAGGTGATCAACACGGTCGGAAAGGACGGAGTCGTGACGGTCGAGGAATCCAAGGTTTCCGCCGACACCACCTTCGAGATCGTCGAAGGCCTCCAGTTCGACAAGGGCTACCTCTCCCCCTACTTCGTCACCAATTCCGAGCGGATGGAGGCGGTCTATGAAGAACCGCAGATCCTCTTCTTCGAGAAGAAGATCGGCAACGTTCAGGACCTGATCCCGATCCTGGAGAAGGTCGTGAAGAGCGGCCGGGCCCTGGTGATCGTGGCCGAGGATGTGGAGAGCGAGTGCCTCGCCATGCTGGTTCTGAACCGGCTGCGCGGCAATCTGCCCGTCGTCGCGGTGAAGGCCCCCGGCTTCGGCGACCGACGCAAGGCGATGATGGAAGACATGGCGATCCTCACGGGCGGCCGCTTCATCACCGAAGACCTCGGCATGAAGCTGGAGAACGTGGACATGGATGCGCTGGGCAGCGCCGCCAAGGTCGTCATCACCAAGGACGCCACCACCCTGGTCGGCGGCAAGGGCGACAAGGCGGCGATCGAGGGCCGGATCAGCCAGATCAAGAAGGCCATCGAGACCACCGAGTCCAACTATGACAAGGAGAAGCTGCAGGAGCGGCTGGCCAAGCTGAGCGGCGGAGTCGCGGTGCTGAAGGTCGGCGCCGCCACCGAGACCGCGATGAAGGAAAAGAAGGCTCGGATCGAAGATGCCCTCGCCTCCACCCGCGCCTCGCTGGAAGAGGGCATCGTCGCCGGCGGCGGCACGGCCCTGATCCAGGCGGTTCACGTCCTGGATGGTCTGGCGGTGGAAGGCGACGAGAAGATCGGCGTCAACATCATCCGCAAGTCCATCGAGGCTCCGCTCCGGACCATCGCCGAGAACGCCGGCGTGGAAGGGTCGGTGATCGTGGAGAAGGTGAAGAATGGGGAGAAGGGCATCGGTTTCGACGCCTCCACCTTGGAATACACCAACATGCTCCAGAGCGGCATCGTGGACCCGGCCAAGGTGGTCCGCACCACCCTGCAGAACGCGGGCTCCATCAGCGGTCTCCTGCTGACGACCGAGGCGGCCATCGCCGAGGTTCCGAAGCGGGAAGACGAAGGCCACGACCACTGAGGTCGGGGTCTCAGTCTGAGACGCGGGCGGGGCTTCCTGGACTGGAAGCCCCGCCCGCGGTCGTTTTTCTGGGGGGGGAGTCGGCGGCCGGCCCGGGTTCACGGGTTCGCCTGCGGCTCACGCGTTCACTCGGGCCTGGGTGCGGCGGGGTGGGCCGGTGGGCTGTGCAATAATCACGGGCCATGAGCAGACGTCCCTCGTCTTCTTCTGCCGGAAACCGCAGCCTTTCCGACGCGAAACGGGCCAAGCAGGACGAGTTCTATACCCAGTATGTGGACATCCAGAAGGAGGTGGAAGCCTATCTGGATCATGATCCGGACACGTTCCGGGGCAAGGTCGTCTACTGCAACTGCGACGATCCGTTCGAGAGCAATTTCTTCAAGTTCTTTGCCGCAAACTTCAACAAACTGGGCCTGAAGCGGCTGATCACGACGAGCTACGACGGCTCGCCGATTGCGGGGCAGGATTCGCTTTTTCCCGAGTACCACCAGGGGAACGGGGTGCGGCGGAAGCCGAAGGCGGTGGCGGTGGAGCTGACCGAAGTCCGGGACGTGACCGGAGACGGGGCGACCGGGATCGAGGACGTGAAGGCCTTCCTGGAGGCCAACCCCCACACCCGCACCCCGCTGGAAGGAGGCGGCGACTTCCGGAGTCCGGAGTGCGTGGAGTACCTGAAGCGGGCCGACATCGTGGTCACCAACCCCCCGTTCTCGCTGTTCCGGGAGTTCGTGGACCAGCTGATGGAGCACGGCAAGTCGTTCCTG
>JAKRSE010000236.1 GCA_022402505.1 Fimbriimonadaceae bacterium
ACCTCAGCAAGTGGTTGGCCTGTGAGACCGCCTGCAGCCCACGGTCCGTCAGGCCGGCCCGGTCGTCCTGGCTCAGGCCCAAGGCCTCCAGGCACCAATCCGGCCACATCCCAGATTCATCATCGGCTCGGCTCTGCTCCATCACCAGGGAGGCGATGCGATTTGAGATGGCGGTGAGGCAACGGTGGGGTGCGGCTTCGTGTTCCGGGTCCGGCCGATGAAGATATTCCACACCCTGGAGCAGCTGTTCCGGAAAACCCCAGTCGCGGCAGGCGGCGGAAGAGACCTCCTCGTGATCCACTCCAAAGACCGCCCGTTCAGCCAGGCAGTCGGGGTAGCCCTTGGCGGTCAGCAGATCGACTTTGCCGTACCCGCCGGCTTCGCTCCGGTCCAGCAGAGTCTTGCCGATGAGGTGCAGCAGGGCTCCGGTGTAGGCCTCTTCCGGCGGGCAGCATCCCAGGTGCTGGGCGAGGGCCTTGGCGCAGACGGCGGAGTCGAGGCTGTGCCGCCACCAGGTCCGCCGCCGCAGCGACCCTCGGTCATTGCGCCCCAGGAACATGTCATAGACCCCCACCGTCATCGCCAGTTCGCGCACCGACCGGAAGCCGACGAAAAGAAGCGCGTCGCGGATGGAGGTCACCCGCCGGGGGAGGGCGAAGTGCGCCGAGTTCGCCTGGGCCAGAATGCGGGCCGAGAACCCGGGGTCCACCTGGATCACCTTTTCGAGCGCGGCGGCCGAGGAGGCGTCCGATCCGGTCAGCTCCATGATCTGAAAGACCACCTGGGGCATGACCGCCAGGTTCCTCGCCTGCGAGAGGACCTTGGCGAGCTGAGGATTCCCCGGAGGGTTGGAGGTCGGAAGAGGCTGGGCGGGCACGGTCAGAATCCGCTCCTCGGGCGGTCCATTGGAGTCATCGGATCGGCCGCCGGACCTCGGCACCGGTGAATCTGCAGGACCGGAAGCCGACGGACCGGGCCGGCGCGTAGACCAGAGTCGATGATTCAACCCGGACAAGCCTTCCCCGAGTTCACCCTGCCCGACCAGGACGGCCAAACCGTCACTCTTGCGGGTCTGAAAGGTTCGCCGACCGTCGTCTTCTTCTATCCGAAGGACGACACTTCCGGCTGCACGGTCGAGGCCTGCGAGTTCCGAGATGCCCTGCCCGACTTCGGAGATGCCAAGGTGATCGGCGTCAGCCCGGACCCGGCCCAGTCGCACCGAAAGTTCATCGACAAGCACGGCCTCACCTACCGGCTGCTGGCCGACGAGGAGAAGAGCCTGCTCGAGGCGGTCGGCGTCTGGGTGGAAAAGAGCATGTACGGCCGCAAGTACATGGGCGTGGAGCGGACGACGGTTCTGCTGGACGCCGACGGCACGGTGTCCCGGGTCTGGACCAAAGTGAAGCCGAAGGGCCACGCCGCGGAAGTCCTGGCCGCCGTTCGCGCCTGACCCCTTCGGTATCCTGTCCGTCCGTGAAGGTCAAGCCCGTCACGGCCCCGCGACTCGCCGAAATGAAGCAGGCAGGCGAGAGAATCGTCTGCCTGACCGCCTATGACATGACCGGCGCCCTCATGGCGGATGCGGCCGGGGTGGATGTGATTCTCGTCGGCGATTCCGTCGGCAACGTGGTCCAGGGGCACGAGACGACCCTGCCCGTCACCCTGGAGCAGATGGAATACCACACCCGATGCGTCGCGCCGTTCTCGCGTCGCGCTCTCGTGGTCGCCGATCTCCCGTTCGGCAGCTACCAGGTGTCGCCCGCCCAGGCGGTTGAATCCTCGGTGCGGCTGATGAAGGCGGGCGCCGGAGCGGTGAAGCTGGAGGGCCGCGATCCGGAAGCGGTGCAGGCCGTCGTCCGAGCAGGCATCCCTGTGATGGGCCACCTGGGGATGACGCCGCAATCCGTTCATGCCTTCGGCGGATTCCGGGTTCAGGGGCGGGGAGAAGAGGGCGACGAGGTGCTGCATGCGGCTCAGGACCTGGAATCGGCGGGAGCTTTCGCCGTGGTTCTGGAGCTTGTCCCGGCTTCCCTCTCGGGCCCGATTTCCGCGGCCCTGCGAATCCCGACGATCGGCATCGGCGCCGGTCCGGAATGCGACGGGCAGATTCAGGTCTGGCACGATGTTCTGGCCCTCAAGGAGCCGGTCTTCCGACATGCCAAGGTGT
>JAKRSE010000237.1 GCA_022402505.1 Fimbriimonadaceae bacterium
ATTTCTGATCCTCGAACTGAGGAATCCGGCCGTAGGACCTGTTCATGCCTTCACGGGTCCGAGGCGGTCTCAGCGAGGGCCGATCATGGGGTGCCCCGACCTGACGGCCGCCTCCAGTCTCACGATGGAAGCCGGAACGGTGTATCGGCCGCAGGTCGGGAAGCAGGGGCTCGGCCTTCGAAAGTGCGCAGGAGGCACCGTCCCCTGAACCTGGCCTGCGACGGAACGTGGCCTTTCGCCGTCGAGCCGAGCCCGCGGTCCGTCGACAGGCCAGGGCACCCGCTGTCAGGCAGACGGAAGCCTGAATCCGCCCTAAGCCGGACTCTCGAGATGGTCCGATTCCGCCGCCCAGAGCCTCTTCCACTCCGACTCGGAGACGGCCCGAACCGTGGTGTCGGTGAAGCCGACCACCCGAAGGCCGTTCGCCGGCTCGGCCTCCCAGATCAGGACTCGGCGCTGGTCGGCCAGGCGGCCGGAAGCTGCATCGGCCAGTCGGGGGTTCAGGACGAGACGGCCGGGGCCGCCGGTCGGCCAATCCGCCGGGTCGGCCAGATGGCGTCCGAGTCCGGCTCTCTGCTCGTCGGGCGTTCCAGTGGCCGGCAGTCGGCCCCTCTCGTCGGCAAAGCTCCGGAGGGCCATCGTGACCGCCTGAACCCGCCGCATCCGTTCGCTCAACGCCATGAAGTTCGGCGGCGGGGTCCCCGGCGCCTCCATCACCGAACCCGGCTCGGATCTCGAGAGGGCCGGGTTGCCGCCTTCTCGGTTCACCCGGCCTGGAAGCCCCAGGATCGAGGCCTTGGTCAGATCGGGAACGGGAGTCCACGCCGAGACTCCGCCCGCCTGGATGTAGGTGACGGTGAACATCAGTTCCGGCATCGAATCTGCGCCGGGGGCCGCGCCGACCATCCCGGCGAAGTCGACCGACCATCCCTTGATCACCCCTTCCCCGGCCGCGACCTTGGCCGCGAACTCGGCGGGATCCACCAGGACGCAGGCGGTCAGGCGGAAGAACTCGGAAATCGCACCCGCTTCGCCTGCTCCCCCGACTCCCATCATCAGCATGAAGGGGTTCATCGTCGCGCTGGTCGTCCCGAGCATCACTCCCCGCACCGAGTCCGGAAGTCCGGTGGCCGGGATCCGTTCAGGCTGCGACTCGAAAGCCCGGAGAATGTCTCGCTGGGTGTCGGCCGCCTGAGCGGTGCCGGCAGCGGCGAGCAGAATGGGGAGCAGGGCGGCGGGCCTCATGACCAATGGTCCTAACGCCCGCCCGCCCCTTGGCGTTCCTTCCGGCTTCAGATCGAGCAGCCGCTCTGGCGGGTCGCCGGCATCGACGCCGTATCCAGCCGGATTCCAAGCCGCTCCGCTGCCTCCCTCAGGATCGGCGCGCTGTACCCCTCCCAAAAGCCGGTGATGCGCCGGTTCCGATTCGAGATCACGGCAAGGTCGAGGCTGTGCCTTGCGCCCATCTTCTTCATCGTGCCGCCGGTGGGATCGGCGATCAGGGGAACGCCGAGCTTCAGCTCCTGGACGTAGGTCTTCGCTTCGGCCCGGTCCAGGTTCACGAAGACAGCAAACTCCGCCTTCCCCTTCAGGCGGCGGGCCAGCAGGTTGAGGTCCTTCACGGCGGCCTTGTTGTGCGGACATCCGGCCGAAAGGAAGACGACGAAGGTCGGCTTCGCGGTCAGGGTCTGGTGAGTGACGGTCCGACCAGAGGTGTCGGTCAGGCGGAAGGCGGGCACGGCCTTCGGAGTGAAGGTCTGGGCCGCCGAGAGGGCGGCGAGGCAGCAGGCGAGGGTGAGAGTGAGGGGCTTCATGATTCAGGTTCGGGATCGGTCGTGGGCGCCGGTTCCGGTTCAGGGAACAGGCATCCGGAAGTGAGTTCGGTGGGAGCATCGGGAAACTCCTGCTCGACGAAGGGCACGCCGGCGAGCCGGGCGATCCTCGTTCCGAGATCGGCAAGCATCTCCTGGCTGTAGCCGGCCCAGGCCTTCTCGATGGTTCCATCGGGGCGGACCAGGGTCGTGTAGACGCCGCGCTCGGCCTTGAACGCCCGGATGACGGTCTGCTCGGGGTCTTCCAAGAGGATGAACTTCGGTCGAGTGGACTTCCCCCAGGCCCGGGAAACCCGACCTCCGGCATTGATAATCCCCCCCACCGACAGT
>JAKRSE010000238.1 GCA_022402505.1 Fimbriimonadaceae bacterium
GGCTGGCGGCTCTGCCAGTCCAGGAGCTCGTCCGTCTTGTCGACGACACCCGGGGCGGGCCTTGTCAGTGTGTACCCCCGTTCGCGGATGAAGATGGTGACCAGCCCTCGGACCCGCTCACGCAGTGGCCAGACCTCGCGCTGGGGAAGCCGTTCCTGCCGGGCCGGAAGGCTGGGAATCCCCGCCCCCTCCACCGAGACCCCAGGGACGGCCGGGGCTTGGCGGGCCGCGGCTATCAGCTCCACCTGCAGGTCGCGGGTGGCCCGTTGCGCCAGAGCCCTCGCCTCCTGATCGGCCTGGAGTTCGGCTCGCCGCCGGACGTCGGCCTCGGCATCGGAGAGGGCGTCTTCGTCGGCTTTCTGCCGGGCGGTGAGGCCGTCCAGGAGCGTCTGAATCTCTCGTGAGAGGCGAAGATCCCGCTCGTCGATCCGCCGCCGGAGTTCGGCCGCCTCCTCCATGTCCTGCTTCTGAAGGAAGCCTCCCCGAGGAGCGCGCCGGTTCAGGGGGTCAGGATCGGGAAAACCGGCAAGCCAGGCGATCCTGGCCCGCCACGGTCCGAGCTCCAGTGCGGCCTCGTCGATGAGCCGGCGAATCTCGAGGTAGACCTGATCCACCTGAGCGGCGTAGGCCGATTCCCGCTCTCTTCGATCGGCGGCCAGGGCCGATCCCAGCGACTGCGTGTAGACCTGGATCAGCCGGCCTCGGAGCCGTTCAAAGACCCGCTCCTGATTCTCGCGGACCCTTTGGGCGCTCGCTTCCGCCAGGGCCCGAGCGTCTGCCTGGACCAGGTCCTCGGCAGGGAGCGCCGGGAGGGAATCGCGGCCTGCATCCGGGAACCGGAGGGCGGGGAGCCGGGCCACCACGGGCGGCTCGGCTGCCTGGGCCGCCAACAGCCTCTCTTCGTCGATGGAGACCGGAGTGGGAGGCGGACTGCAGCCGGCAAGACAGGCCAGGCCGGCGGCCGTCCAGATCAGGACCTTACTTGTCAAGCTCCTTGATGGCTTCGGCGGTCAGGTCGTTGACGCCGTAGGGTGCGACCTGGTTCTCCAGGACGATCGTGTAGCCGCCCTTCTCGGCGATGACCTTGAGGGCCGCCTTCGCCCGCTCGATCTCTTCGCGCCGAAGGTCGCCCTGCTTGCGGCTGATCTCCATCGTCAGCTCCTGCTGGAGGCTCTGGAGCAGCTGGGTCGTGTTCCGGACCCGCTGGTTGTATTCGCTGAGCTGCAGGCGATCCTGATCGGTGGCGTTCGTCTTCTGGTTCAGGTCATTGAAGGACTTGCCGGCGGCCTGGATGTCGGCCTTGATCCTGTCGGCTTCCTGCTTCTCGGCGGGAGTCTGGGGGCCTTCCTTCAGCTCCAGAGCCCGCAGGCGGTTGGCCTGCTCCACGGTGGCGACCCGGTTGATGTCCAGGAAGTCCAGGAGGTTCTGGCGGGACTGCAGCATTGCCCGGAGGGTCTCCTGGTTCTGCTTTCCGAGTCGGCTGTCGGCGATCACCCGGCTCATGTCGACGACGCCCGTCTTCTGTTGGGCGGCCTGGAAGCCGGAAGCGAAGAAGAGGGAGAGGGCGCCGGCGGCAACGGCCCAGCCGAGGATGGAAGAGGTTCGAGTGTTCATGGTCTGGCGAAGGGAGTGTGATCGTTTCAGAAGCTGGTGCCGAAGCTGAAGTGGGTGCGGCTGCCTCCGTCCTGGTTGAAGCCGAAGTCGATCCGGATCGGCCCGAGCGGGGTCCGGAATCCGGCGCCGAATCCATAGCCCAGCTTCAGGTCGGGAGTGGCGGACTGGGCGTAGTCGCGCAGGGTTCCGTAGCCTCCCCAGGCTCCACCGTAGTCCACGAAGCCGACGAGATTGAAGCTCCTCTGGATGGGATAGCGGTACTCGGCGGTGGCGAGCAGAGACTGGCTGCCCCAGAAGCGCTGGTTGTCGTAGCCACGCAGGCTGTTGACGCCCCCAACGAAGAGCTGTTCGAAGAAGGGAACGTTTCCTTCGATCCGGCCATAGCGGGCCCGGACCGCAACCACCGGCCGAGGAGCATCAAATCGTTCATCGGGGCGGAGGTTCCGGGACCAGAATTGGCGGTACTCGAAGGTGGTCCGCATGAAGAGGTTCGCGCCCAGCACATCGGCCCCGCTCACACCGCCGCCCAGCTTCGTGATGTTG
>JAKRSE010000239.1 GCA_022402505.1 Fimbriimonadaceae bacterium
AACCTTTTCAGCACCCTGATGGGCGACAAGGTCGAGCCCCGGCGGGCCTTCATCGAACGTCACGCCAAGAAGGTCAGCGACATCGACTGGCACTACTGACGCAGGCGGGCGGGTTCACGGGTTCGCCGTCGGCTCACGCGTTCACTCGCCGGACGGAGGCGTTCTCAGGCCGCGTGCCGGCTCGGGCGGGGAACATCGCGCTCCAGCTCAATCCACACGCAAAGCCCTTCGGCGCTGTCGTAGGCAGGTTCGATGGCGGTCATCGTCCAGCCCTTGATCTCGTGACGAGACTTCAGCTCCAGCAGTTCGCGTGAACGGGCCGGGTCGGAGATCACCCGCTCCAGAAAGACCCCGAGCCAGCGGCCGTCGCCCTTGTTTCGAAGAAGCATCAGCTCGTCGTGGAAGGCTCGGTCTCGAACCGGAAGATCGACCAGCAGGCGGTGGCGCAGCTTGGTCCCGCCGCGGTGAAACGTGGAGACCGCCTGGATCACCGACTCCTGGAACGGACTGGGCACCGACTCCTGGATCATCTCCGCGTCCTCATCCGCAAAGGTCTGCCTCTGCCGGTCGGCAAAGAAGGCGGCCAGGCGGTCCACCCGGTCGGCGACCGACCTCACCCGACCGACCAGCGCCGGCGCCAAAAAGAGGGCGACCGCCCCACCGCCGATGGCGGCACCACCCAACATGGGCAGAATCCAGCTCGAATCCACTGCCATTCCCGAGTCTCTCTGGACGTAATCATCGGCAGACTGGAGGGGCGAACCACTCCCCGCAATATTGCGAAAGTTCTCAGCGGCCTCCCAGACCGGACAACTGAACCCCTTCGATGAACCATCGCTGAGCAATGAAGAACAGCGCGAGGACCGGCAGCGAGGCCATCACGCCGAACGCCATCATGAGTCCAAAGCTCCCGCCGCGTTCGCTGTTGAACAGCTGAACCGCATAGGCCAGAGGCATGTTTTCCGGCGAGCTGATGTAGATCAGCGGCCCCATGAAGTTGTTCCAGGCTCCCATGAAGGTCCAGATCGAGATGGCCGCCAAAGCGGGCTTGATCAGCGGGAGCATCACCTGCCAGAACGTGCGGATGTAGCTGCAGCCGTCGATCTTCGCCGCGTCTTCCAGCTCCATCGGAATGGTCTTGAAGAACTGGTTGATGAGGAAGACGTTGAACGCCCCGGCAAAGAAGGTCGGCACCCAGACGGGCAGAAGCGTGTCGATCCAGCCCAGATTCCGGAAAATCAGGAAGCTGGGAAGCATCGTGACCGCGCCCGGCAGCATCATGGTCGCCAGCATCACCATGAACAGCGTGTCCCGCCCGGGGAACTTGAGCCGGCTGAACCCATAGGCCACAAAGCTGCAGCTGAAGATGGTGCCGATCATGCTGAGAATCACCAGGACCATCGTGTTCTGCAGGTACCGAAGACCAAAGTTTACGTCCTCCGGCAGGTACTCCAGAACCTCCGTGTAGTTCTGCCATCGGATGCCGGGGTTGCGGACCGGGACATCGTCTCCCGGCTTCACCTCGATCACCGTGCCCTTCAGGCTCTCCGGCCGAAGGATCTCCATGCGCCGCGCTCCCGAATCGAGCTCACGCCGGACAAACCCCTGAACCGTCTGGCCCTGGTGCTCGGTGGCGATGACCGGGGCGTCCCGAGGAATCTCGCGGATCTGATTCGGCTCGACCTCGAATCGGCGGCCGAGCAGACCGAAGGGCCGCTCCACCTCCATGAGCAGCCGGCCGTCCGGCAGACGTTCTTCGATGCGGGCCCGGACGGTCCGGCCGCGGTAGGGCGCTTCGGCCAGCGGGCGCTCCGGATCGACGAAGCGATGCTGTTCCTGGACGAGCGGAATCCACTGGATGCCCTCGGTCATCGAGAAGTCGCGCTCTTCCTTCACGGAAGTCAGCAGGAGCCAGAGGAACGGGAATCCGAAGACCACGCATCCGACGAGAAGGGTCAGGGTCGTGGCGATCTTCACCGCCAGGCCGCGGCTGCGGGCCGCCCGCTCCGCCGCCACCATCGCCATGACGGCGCCGACCGCAAGAGCCGCCAGGGCGATCAGAGTCCAGGGCGAGAAGGTCGCCGCCCCCTTCAGAATGTCGAACGGTTCGTTCAGGGCTAGGTGCCAGAGGTAGGTCAGGAATCCGAGAACGAT
>JAKRSE010000240.1 GCA_022402505.1 Fimbriimonadaceae bacterium
CGGCAAGGTGCCGCCGAAGCCGATCTTCAGGCGCCCGTCTTGGACGGTCTGGTCGGGCCGAGGTACCTCCGTCCGGGATTCCAGGTCCTGAAGCGTGCGGTCGACATCATCGCCGCCTCTCTTCTGCTTGTGGCTCTCGGGCCGCTGATGCTGCTCATCGCCCTGAGCGTCCGGCTTTCCGACGGCGGCCCGGCCGTCTTCTCTCAGTACCGAGTGGGCCGCAAGGGCCGCGTGTTCCGAATCTTCAAGTTCCGAACAATGCACACGAACGCGGAGGAGATTCTGCGCGCGAACCCGGTCCTGATGGAGGAGTACCTCCGGAACTATAAGCTGGATCCGGACCCTCGGCTGACGAAGCTGGGCGCCCTGTTGCGCAAGACCACCCTGGGTGAGCTTCCCCAGCTGTGGAACGTCCTCCGGGGCGAGATGAGCCTGGTCGGCCCGCGGCCCATCGTCGAGCGGGAGATGGAGAAGTACGGCCTCTACCAGAGCGTCTACCTGGAGATGAAGCCGGGCTGCGCCGGACTCTGGCAGTGCAACGGGCGCAGCGATCTGACCTATCGAGAGCGGGTCGAGCTGGACGTGGAGTACTTCATGACCGCCGGATCGCGCCGAGACATGGAGATCGTCGGTCGGACCTTGGTCGCCGTGCTTGCCCGTCGCGGGGCTCATTGATCCTCGGCGAAAGTCAGTCCAGATTCCGCCGCGCTTCGCGCTCCAGATCCCGCTCCTTGATCGTCTCACGCTTGTCGTGGAGCTTCTTGCCCTGGGCAAGCGCCACCGCGACCTTGGCCCGACGTCCCTTGAAGTAGAGCCGGGTCGGGATCAGGGCGAGGCCCTTCTGCTCCGACCGCTTCTGAATCAAGCGGATTTCCTTGCGATGGAGCAGGAGCTTTCGGTCCCGGCGACGGTCGGGTCGAAAGGCGGAGGCGTGACTGTAGGGCTCGATGTCCAGGTTGAACAGCCAGACCTCGCCGTCGCGGATCCGAACATAGGCATCGGAGAGGTCGGCCCGACCGGCGTAGACCGACTTGACCTCCGAGCCCTGAAGCACGAGGCCCGCCTCCCAGGTCTCCAGGAAGAAGTATTCGTGACCCGCTCGGCGATTCGTGATCGTTGCCGGGCCGCGAGGCTCGGCATTCTTGGACTTCTTTGCCATCTCGGTCCCGGTCCGAAGGAACGGAATACGGGCCAAGGTACCTTAGTCATTCTATGGCGCGTGCCTTCCTCCCGGCCTGCCTTCTGATCTCGGCGGCATTCGGACTCGTCGGCTGCGGCGGTTCCGCAGGCGGCTCGGCCGTTCCTCGAATCAAGGAGCTCCAGATCAACACCTTGACCGAAGGATCGGGGCCCGAGCTGAAAGAGGGCGACAAGGCCTGGGTCGAGTACACGGGCACCCTGATGACGGGTGAGGAGTTCGATTCCAACGCCGACGGCAAGGGCATCGGAACCCCGTTCGCTCTCGTCATCGGGGCGGGCTCGGTCATCAGGGGCTGGGACGAAGGGCTGGTCGGAATGAAGGTCGGCGAGGTCCGCGAACTCCTGATTCCCGCCGCCAAGGGCTACGGTCCGGCGGGCTCGCCGCCCAAGATTCCCGGCGATTCCGACCTCAAGTTCACGATCAAGCTGCTCGGGATGATCCCCGAGGGCTCCCAGGGTGAGTACGACTATGAAGAGGTGAAGGTGGGAACCGGGCCGGAAGTGAAGGAAGGCGACACCGTCGTCATCCACTACAAGGGCTCCTATCTGAACGGCGAAGAGTTCGACAACTCCCGGAAGCGGGGCAAGACCCTGCAGTTCCGAGTCGGAGCCGTCGAGCCGCCCCGCGTGGTCTCCGGAATCGACGACGGAGTCCGCGGCATGAGGCTGGGAGGCGTCCGACGCCTCACCCTGCCGCCGGACCTTCTCTTCGGACCCTCCGGGGCGGCCGGACTCAGCGGCGACCAGATCACGATTTTTGAAGTGGAAGTGCTGGAGATCAACGGGCAAAAGGCCTGATCCGGAATTTCTCTCACGTTAGGACCAGACAGCAGACCATGAGACACGCCCGATTCCTCATTCCCGCCCTCGCCATCGGTGGTGGCGCCCTCCTGCTCGGCCTGCCCGTGGCCGGCGACGCCCAGATCAAGAAGCAGGGCGCCGGCTACTCCTTCC
>JAKRSE010000241.1 GCA_022402505.1 Fimbriimonadaceae bacterium
AGCTGTTGGTGTCGTGGGCTTCGAGGACGACCAGGATCCGCCGGGCGCTGCCTGCACCCGCCTTTTCCAGCAGGGCCGTCGCGTCCTTGGTCCGAGGCGTTGCGAACTCGATCTTGTCCACGACGATCACGGCTCCCGCCTCGACCTTCGCCTGGAAGGCGCCGATGATGGCGAGCCGCCGCTCCTTCTTGTTCAGAGCCTTGGTGTAGTCGCGGGGCTTGACCGCCAGCGCCATGCCGCCGTGGGCATAGTGCGGAGCGCGGATCGTTCCCTGCCGGGCGTTGCCCGTCTTCTTCTGCTTGTACGGCTTGCGTCCGCCGCCCTTGGCCTCGCTCCGAGTCCGAGCGCTCTGGGTTCCCTGCCGGCTGTTGGCCAGCTCGGTGGTCACCGCTCGGTGGAACAGGTGGGTGGGGATGGAGGCCTGCGACAGGACATCGCTGAGGGAGTACGTGCCCCCCTTCTTGCCCGTCGCGCTCACGATCTTGAGATCAGCCATCAGTTGTCGCCTCCCATGCTTCGGCTCCGATTGATGGTCACCAGGCTGCCGTTGGCGCCCGGCACGCTGCCGGAGATCAGGATGAGGTTGCGTTCGGCGTCCACCCGAACCACTTCCAGGCCGGGCTGGGTCACCTGAACCGAGCCCATGTGGCCCGGCTTTCGGGTTCCCTTGAAGACGCGCTGCGGACCCGTGGCGCCGCTGGAGAGGGGCCGCCGGTGGGTCATGTAGCCGTGGGTCATGTGCTGGCCGCGGAAGCCGTAGCGCTTCACGCCGCCCGCGAAGCCGCGACCCTTGCTGGTTCCGGTGACATCCACCCGGTCGCCTTCGGCGAAGATGTCGACCTTCACCTCCTGGCCCGGCTGGAACTCGCCCGCCTTCTCCACCCGAAACTCGCGCAGGTGGCGGAGATTCTTCTCCACACCCGCCTTCTTCAGGTGGCCGAACTTGGGCCAGGTCATGTTCTTGTCGCTGATCGGCAGAAAGCCGACCTGAACGGCGTCATAGCCGTCCTTGCCGTCGGTGGTCTTGACTTGGGTGACGTAGACAGGCCCGGCTTCGATGACCGTCACCGGGATCGCCCGGCCGTCCTCCGAATACACATGGGTCATGCCCACCTTGGTCCCCAGAATTCCTGGAAGCATCGAGTGACTCCTTGGAAAAGCTTCATCGGAGGTCCTTGCGGTTTTCAGAGCCCGTCCTCGATGAGGCGGGATGAAGAAACGGACCGACTCCTTTCAGAAGCCTTTCGCACGGCGCAACGGCAGAACCTTTGCGCGGAAGACCATCATGGCACCAAGAAACCGAGGAACCTGGGGTCCGAATGAAAAGTCCCACGTTCAGGCTCAAGAATAGGGACCTTTTGCACGCCGGCCCCGACCGCGAAGCAGCGCGGCCGGGGCCGGAGGCAGGTCAGAACCGGTAGCCGATCCTCAGACTCAGGCCGTCGGTGCTCAGACCGGCGATCTTCGGACCCGTGCGGAACCGCAGCTCCACAAAGGCAGCCTGGCTGAACTCATAGCCCAGGAAGAGCGCTCCGGTGAGGTTGAGTCGGTTGACCGTGCTCCGGACGCCGTTCTGGGTGGCAAGGGGCCGTTCGCCGCCGTTCGAACCGCCATTCGAGCCTCCATTGGAGCCGCCGTTCGAGCCTCCGTTCGAGCCGCCATTCGAGCCTCCGTTGGTGGCCCCGGTCGTGTCGAAGTCGTCCGAGCGCAGGCTCGCGTACTGGATGCCGACGCCGAGGCCTGCATAGATGCGACCCGCGCCGGGAGTCTCGTTCAGCGTGAACGAGCCCGCCAGGAGCCCGGTCCCGATCAGGGAGCGGTTGCTGCCGCCCGAGGAGAAGTCGAAGCCGGTCTCCAGCCAGATGTCATCGATGGCCCCGGGAGCCATGGTTCCCAGGCCGTTCAGATAGGTGTAGAGCGTGAGGCCGTACCTGGTTTCACCCAGGGCGTCCTGGCTCCGGCCGCCGCGGAAGCGTCCGATGTCAGCAGCCAACGCATGGCGTCCGGTCTGAAGAAACGGGAGTGCGGGCGACGACTGCGCCGCAGCCGAGACCGAATCTGCGAGGCGAGGCATGGAAGTCTGCTCCTGCCCCGTGGCGAGCGCCGAGCCTGCGAGCAGGCTGACGGGAATCAGCGCGATGCTC
>JAKRSE010000242.1 GCA_022402505.1 Fimbriimonadaceae bacterium
TCAGAAATGGATCGGGGCCCGACCGCCATACCGCCGCGTCGGGCCCCGCCTGTGCCTGGCCGTGTCCTCAGTTTGGATCAGGGGCCGGCGGGCCGGCGGCCCAGCTTCTCGACGATGGTCTTCCGACCGTCGGCGCCCTTGAGGATCTCAAAGGCGTCGTAAAGCTCGCCCGTGGCGGTCCGACTTTCGTACCGGATCTTGTTCTGGTCCACATGCACCAGCTGGTAGAGCTGGGTCTGCGCGGCAGTTCGTCGCATCTGGGCGGCATTCTCTCCGAGTTCGTACATCTTGGGCCCCGAGACGCTGACAACGTAGACGGTGCCGGAGGAATCGTCCTGCATCGTCAGACCCGTGGCGAGGTTCATCCGGCCGTAGGTGTGGTCGTGGCCCTGCATCACCAGGTCCACCTGGTGGCGGTCGAACACCGGCTTCCAGGCGGCCCGAAGCTCGGCATTGTCCCGCCCCTTCGCCGTGCTGAACATCGGATGGTGGAACGTGATCAATGTCCATCGATTGCGGTTCTCGGTCAGGACTCGGTCCAGCCATTCCGTCTGCTCGGCGAACTTCTCCGATGAGTTGAGGCTGATGATCCTCGCGCCCTGGTAGTCGATGAAGTAGTTGGTGTCCTCGAGGCCGGGCACTCCGTTGCGCGGGTATTCGAACTGAGGAATCCACTGCGGGCTCAGGGCACGCTCGCCGGTCCGCTCGCCCTTCTCGTTGATCAGGCGGTAGTACTCGTGGTTCCCCGGCGTCGCCACCTGCGGGATTCGGGCATTGATCCAGCCGCCGGCTTCGAACCATTCTCCCCACTCCAAGTCCCGCTCGGCCCGGTTGATCAGATCTCCGGCGTGAAGCACGAAGGAGGCCTTCGGCAGGTCGCTGTAGGCTTCGCGGACGACCCGCGACCATCGGCTGCGAACGTCGTTCTGGGCGTCGCCAAAGTAGATGAAGCTGAACGGCTCCGGCCGATCGGAAGCGGTCCGGAATCCGTGCCACTCGCTCCAGTTCACCCCGTCGCCGACCCGATAGACGTAGGCGGTCTTCGGGGTGAGATCGCGGACCTGAACCGTGTGCCAGCGGGCGATGAAGGGGGTGTTGTCCTTCACTTCGGTGATCGGCATGGCGACGTCGATGTGGCGGGCGTCCCGCTGCACCGCGTCTGCTTCGAGGCTCGGGCCGGCGCCGGACGGTCGAATCTGAATCCGCCCCTGACCCACGGCTCGAGAGGTACGCCAGGTGACCGCGATGGAGGTGGCCGGGTCGTCGGCCCAGGTGAGAATGACTCGGTCCGGAATGGGGGTCGGTCGGTAGCGATCATTGAGATCGAACGGCTGCTGCAGGAGAAGAAGGGCGGTGGAAATCATCGGGTTCTGACGGAACAAGGCCCGCCCGCCCAGAGTTGCGGGCGGGCGTGGCGGAGGGAGGGGCGGAAGCGGTTACGGTCCGATGACCGGGCCGCCGACGCAGTAGCGCCCGGATCGCCCCTCGAAGAACATGGGATCGCCTACGTTCGGGCCTTCAGGATGGATTCCCATCGCGGTCAGGATGTGGGCCGAGGTCTGGAACTTGACGTGGCCTTCACCGTAGCCGATCACCGAGCCTCCCTTGCCCAGGTCGATTCCGTTGGCCGAGCCGTGGCGGCTGCGCTGGGCGGAGCAGGCCAGGCGATCCGGGCTGGTTTCGGTGGAGTTGGCGAAGGCGACTCGGGTTCGCCGGCCGGGACGGGCGTAGAAGTCGCCCAGACTGGAGTCGGCCATCAGCGCCGTCTTCGCCGGGTCCAGGTACTGGGTCGTGCTGAAGGCGGGCTCGCCGACCACGGTCACGATGTGGGTGTTCAGGCCGTAGCCGTAGCCGCCCAGCTCCACGGGACGGTTTGCCGCCGGGGTGTAGTCGGGGCACTTGTGAATCTGATTGTTGCGGACGTAGGGCCGAACGAAATCCCACCAGTGCTCGACCCCGGCGGTGTTGGTGCCGTGGATCCGCTTCATGTAGAAATCGTCGTTGTCGGCCGCATACATGATCAGGCCGAGGTTCAACTGCTTGACGTTGCTGATGCAGGTCGTCTTCTTGGCGGCCGCTTTGGCCTGGGCAAAGACGGGGAAGAGGATGGCGGCAAGGATCGCAATGATGGCGATGACGAC
>JAKRSE010000025.1 GCA_022402505.1 Fimbriimonadaceae bacterium
CTTGAGCGATCATGTTGGGGTTTCCACAATCGCAATGACGAGTGACCACCAGATCGTCCTTTGGGTCCAGTCTAGGCACGCCCAGGAGTCTCCGGGGCTTCTTGCACCTACTGGATCAGGCTCTCTGGACTGGAAGGATACCGTGGGTAAAGGAAACCTCGAAGAACTCTTGGTCTCAGGGATGAATCGTGAACTCTCAGAAGAGTCGCACAGATTCGGCACGAAACAGATCAACGTTAAGCATATAGAGTCCAAGATTATCGGATTCTACCGACGTCTGTCAAGAGGAGGAAAACCTGACTTCCTTGGCATCTCAAGGCTACCTGTCTGTTCCTCTGAATTGGCTCCGAACTTTACCGAAGTCGAAGACCATAGCGGCAACCAAGTCAAGCATTTTTGGGCGGTCTCCGACATGGAAGAGCTGGAGGCAATGATAGATGCACTTCTTTCGGAAGATTGCATTTCTAGACTATCTGTACCCCTTTGGGCGAATCTATTGGCACTCCGCGATTTCTCCAAGGCGAGATCTCGTGCCCTGAAGCAATTCTGGTCTCTTCAGTGACTGTGTTTCAAGGATGAAGCGCCTTACCCCTCTGGATGACTTCAGCCTGCTCTGCGGCCTGATGCTCTCAGGTGACCAATGAGGATGGCGATGTCGGTGGGGCGGACTCCGGGGATTCGGGAGGCTTGGCCGACGGTCGCCGGTCGGGCCCGACCCAGCTTCTCCCGGGATTCGAAGCTGAGCCCCGCCAGGCCGCCAAGGTCCAGCCCCTCCGGAATCCGCAGCTCCTCCATCCGCCGGGCGAGATCAGCCTCCTCCTCCTGCCGCTTCAGATATCCGTCATAGACCGCCGCAATCTGCAGCTGCTCGGCAGCCTGCCGATCCAAGGCAGAGTCGCCCAGGGGCGCTCCGTCGATCCCCGCTTCCGCCGCCATTTCGGCCACCGTCCTCCAGTCGACGCCCGGCCGGGTCAGCAGCAGCCACAGCGAGGCTCGGTTCTTGACCGGCGCCAACCCCCGGGATTCGAGGATGCCGTTCATCGGCTCGGTGATGTGATGGCTCTCCAGCCATTCACGGGCCCGAGCCACCTGGTCCTGCTTCTTCAAGAACCGAATCCATCTGGCCTCAGAGACGGTGCCCAGTTCCCGACCGACGGGCGTCAATCGCAGATCGGCGTTGTCGTGCCGCAGAAGCAGGCGATGCTCGGCCCGGGCGGTGAGCATCCGGTACGGGTCTTCGACGCCTTTGGTGGTCAGATCGTCGATCATCACCCCGATGAAGCTCTCGGAGCGGGGGAAGCGCCTCGGCTCCTCGTCGCGCACGAACCGGGCCGCGTTGATTCCGGCGACGATCCCCTGCCCCGCCGCCTCTTCATACCCGCTCGTGCCATTCAGCTGTCCCGCCAGGAAGAGGCCGGGGAGCAGCCGGCTCATCAGCGATGGATGCAGCTGCAGCGGATCGGCCATGTCGTACTCCACCGCATAGCCGGGCCGGATCACCTCCACCGATTCCAGGCCGGGAATGGTCCGGAGCGCGGCCAGTTGAACCTCCGCCGGCATCGAGGTCGAGAATCCCTGGACGTAGATCGACTCCGAGTCCCACTCTTCCTGCTCCAGAAAGATCGGGTGGCTCTCCTTGTCGGCGAACCGGACGACCTTGTCCTCCACGCTCGGGCAGTAGCGGGGTCCGACCCCTTCGATCTGCCCGGAGAACATCGGGCTGTCGGCCAGGTTTTCGCGCAGGATGTCGTGAGTGGCGGGCCCGGTTCGCGTCTGCCAGGTCGGGAGAAGCTCTTGCCGCGGAAAGAACGTGTCGTGCAGGAAGCTGAGAGGCCCCGCCTCAGGCTCGCTGGGCATGACCTCGGTGAGGTCCAGATTCAGACTGGAGAGGCGCACTCGGGGGGTGGTTCCCGTCTTGAACCGCCGCAGCCTCACGCCCAGATCGGCCAGGAAGGCGCTGAGGCCTTGGACCGCCTGATCCCCCTCCCGTGCCGCGACCGTCTGCTCCTTCCCTTGGTGGCAGAGCCCGTTGAGAAACGTGCCGGTCGTCAGGACCACGGCCCGGCAGGCGAGAATCTCCTCTTCCGCAACGCCGCTCCGGACCACCCGGATCCCGGACACCCGCCCGCCCTGGGTTTCGATCCATACCGCCTGTCCTTCGATCAGGGTCAGGTTCGGCTCGGAACCCAGAACTCCCTGCATGAAGGCGGGATAGTCGGACTTGCAGACCTGGGCTCGCACGGTCTGAATCGCCGGCCCCTTGCTCGTC
Source organism: Fimbriimonadaceae bacterium (assembly GCA_022402505.1). GTDB lineage: Bacteria > Armatimonadota > Fimbriimonadia > Fimbriimonadales > Fimbriimonadaceae > JAKRSE01. The sequence continues at coordinate 2,270 of JAKRSE010000025.1, forward strand.
CCGACCCGGCGGATGTGGGTGACGGCGTGGTCGGTGGCGACCGCCATCTGGCCGCCCAGAGCGTCCACCTCTCGGGCCATGTGACCCTTGGCGGGTCCGCCGATGCTGCAGTTGCAGGGCAGGTGGCCGATCCGGTCCAGCCGGAGGGTGATGCATACGGTCGCCCGGCCCATGCGTGCCGAAGCCAGGGCCGCCTCGATCCCGGCATGCCCCGCTCCCACCACGACCACATCAAACGCCATGCGTGGCCGGAATGATGGCTCAAGCGGTGCCGTGGGGCAGTGACCTGGGGGAGGCCGCGACGCACTCAAGCCGGACGGCGGCCCCGACCAGCCCGGAAGCCCAGGCCCCGGCCTGTTCCAAGCGGCCATCGACGGAGTCTCGACCCCTCTTGGAGAGCCGCAACGAGGTCCCCCGATCCGGAATCAGCCGCTGCAGCCTGTCGGCCAGGGACCCTCGAAGTCCGGCGGAATCGGCGATGTGGGGGGCAAGAAGGGCGAGATCCTTGAGGCAGGCCAAGGCCGCCTTCGACGCCCTCGCCTTCATGTTGCCGGCCCGGAACAGGGCCACGTCCCCGGTTTCGAGGCTTCGAACGATCAAGCCGCACGGGTCCGAGGTCCGGTCGGTCACGTCCGAGTCCCAACTGATCAGCATGTACTCGACCTCTTTCATTCGTTCATCAACCACTCTCCCAGCGGTCGCGGGGAACACGGCAAGCGTCTGTCCTTGGCCGGCAAGGGCTCGGCGAAGCATCCCGGAGATGCCGGAATCTACCCCGAAGCGCAGCCTGGAGAAATGGAGGCAAATGCCGATGATCTTTCACGGCGCCGGCTCCGCAGGGCGGAGGCTGTGACCGAAACCATCTTCCGATGAACCGCCGCTCTTCCCCGAACCAGGAACGCGCCGTATCCATTCGGATTGCGGCGGAACTGACGGGTGTGGAGATTCATACCTTGCGGTTCTGGGAGCAGGAGCTTCCTGAGTTCATCACTCCGCTGCGGACTCCCGGCGGGCAGCGACGGTACCGACCCGCCGACCTCCAGAACATCCTGATTCTGAAGCGGCTCCTGAAGGACGAGCTCTTCAGCATCGCAGGCGCACGGCGACGCCTCGGGCTGGACGACGACCGCCGGGCCGCCTGATCGCCTGCCAAGAGCCCCAGCGCATGGTTGGGCGGAACCCGGCAGCCCGCCTGCGCCGTACATTCAGCGTGTCGTTGCGGATGTTCCATTGCGGTGCGGCAGTCTGCCTGTCTCTTCTCGTCTTGAGCTCCGCGATGGCGCAGGGCATCGAGCCCCGGGTCGTCTCGGGAGCCTTTCTCACATCCTCGCCAAAGATCGACGGGGTGATCGGTGCGGCCGAGTGGCAGGGAGCCTCGGTTCTGGAAGGCTTTGTCGACTCCGATGACGGGGGCGCTCCGGTGGTGCCGGTCAAGGCCTGGCTGGCGGCCGGGAAGGAAGGCGTCTACTGGGCCGTCCGCGTGGAGACCCACCCGAAGCGTGTACGCGCCGACC
>JAKRSE010000243.1 GCA_022402505.1 Fimbriimonadaceae bacterium
CCCCTTTCAGCCGGGCCGCCGCCGAAACGACGAAGGGCATGGTCGGCGGGTTGGTGACCGTCAAGACGACATCCCCGCGGCGGAACGTCTTCAGGCCGCCCAGAAACATGGAGGCCGTCGCCGAAAGCGCATTGAAGGCGCGGCCGACGAGCCGGTTCTTGTCGAAGGTCGTGGAGGCCACGCGCCGGATGTGGACGCCCTTGTGGACCTCGGTGGTCGGCACCGCTTCACCCCGGCTCTCATAGGTGGGCCGACAGCAGAGGGCGTGAACCTCTCGATCTTCGGCCAGGCCTTCGGCAAGTCTCGTGAGAATCCGGCCGGTCGACGATCCCTCGGGGTAGTAGAGCTCCGAGACGACGTGGACACGGGAAGGACGACTCATCAGACTCCACCGAGGATATCCCCTCAGGCCTGCCGCCTAGCCCAGATGATCCAGGAGAATGGGGGTGCCTTCGGCGACCGGCGTCCGGAGCGTCCGGCCCAGCAGGCCCGAAAGCATCTTCGGCGGGAGGCCGGTGCCGGGCCGGCGGATGGCCAAGTCCTCTTCGGTCAAGGGGCTCCCGGCCGTCAGGTCTCTCGCCGCCACCACGGACCGGCGGGCAACCGAGGCCGTGCCGGCTTCGCTTGCCGCCGGCACCTTGCGGCCGGTCCCCATCGCCGACTCCACGACACGCACCGAAGCGACCATCGCCGCGATCTCATCCGGCTCCAGGCTGGCCTGATGGTCCGGGCCGGGGAGGCTGCGGTCCAGGGTGAAATGCTTTTCGATCACCCGGGCGCCGAGGGCCACGGCGGCCAGGCAGACCTCGTTGCCCAGAGTGTGGTCGCTGTACCCCACCGGGAGCCCGAAGGCCGTCCTCAGCGTCTCCATCGCCCGCAGGTTCACGTCCTCGGCGGCGGCCGGATAGTTGCTCACGCAGTGCAGGAGAGTCAGGTCGGTCTGGCCCGCCGCCTCCATGGTCAGGACGGCGTCCTCCACCTCTCCCAGATGCGACATTCCGGTGCTGAGAATGACCGGAAGATTCAGCCGAGCGAGCTTGGCCAGAAAGGGGAGGTTGGTCAGCTCGCCGCTGCCCAGCTTGAGCGCCGGGGCTCCGAGCCGGGCCAGCATCTCCGCGCTGCCGATGTCGAAGGGAGTCGAAAGGAACGAGATCCCGCGGGATCGGCAGTGCTCGATGAGGGCGACGTGATCCGCTTCCGAGAGTTCGAGGCTTTTCAGCATCTCCAGCTGGCTCTCACCCTCGCCCGTCCCCGCCTTCTGGTACTCGGCCTTGGGAGCCGAAGCGGTGACGAGTTCCGAAGCGCGGAAGCTTTGGAACTTGACCGCATCCGCCCCGGACCTTGCCGCCGCGTCGATCAGCTCGATCGCCATGTCGCGGCTGCCGTTGTGGTTGACGCCGGCCTCAGCGATGATGAAGCAGTGATTCGGGAGGAAGCTCATTCGATGATCCCCTTCGACTCGGACTTGATGTTGGCCTCGTAATCGTCCTGGCGGTGCCGGTTGATCTCGATCAGCGAGGGGTCGCGCTTGAGTTCGGTCATCACCTCGTCCAGCCGCAGCGGGGTCCCCGGGCGGTGGAGGCGGCGGTAGAGCTCTTCGGTGAGCACGAAGTCTTCGGGGTAGTCGATCGTCAGCCGGATCGTCTGGTTGAAGGCGGCCTCTTCCGGCGAGTAGAGGCAGTGGTTCGACAGGTCGAAGCGGTCGGCGTTCTTCTCGAAGTAGACGCTCCAGCCGCTCAGATTGTCGGTGTCCATCTCGCCGCAGAGGGTCGCCATCGCGTGGCGGCTGACGGCTCGGATCCAGGCCCCGATCGGGTTGCCCTCCAGGTGGACCCAGTCCCCGCCCCGCTCTTCGACGATCCCGAAAAGGTGGTCCACGTGGTCCGGGTCGCTGAAGTGCTCGTCCGTCTCGCAGAGGATGAAGTGGCCGACATCAAAGGCGTCGCAGGCGTTCAGGAGCCGGCGTGGCACGTCGGTCTCGCTGCCCCGATAGACCAGCACGCCTTCGCTCTCGGCCAGGGCGCAGAGTTCGTCGTCCATCGGCGAGTCGGTGGTGCAGAGGACCAGCTTGTCCGTCTTCTTGGAGAGGCGCATCCGGTCG
>JAKRSE010000244.1 GCA_022402505.1 Fimbriimonadaceae bacterium
GCCAGCATGGTGCTCCGACCGTCGTGCAGTCCGTCCAGAGCTCCCGCCTGGATGAAGGCCTCCAGGGTGCCCTTGTTCAGTCCGGCTCGTCGGAGGCGGAAGGCGACGTCGAAGAGGTGACGGTAAGGGCCGTTCGCCTCTCTTTCGGCGATGAGCCGCTCGGCCATCCCTTCGCCGACACCCTTGATTCCGGCCAGGCCGAATCGAATGACAGCCTGGGCGCCCGCCCGGTCGATGCTGAAGTCGGCCTGCGACCGGTTGACGTCCGGCGGCTGGACGTGAAGGCCCATCCGCCGGCACTCTTCCAGGGCCGAGATCGCCCGGTCGCCCTTGTCGCGGTAGCAGGCGAGGAGGGCGCACATGTATTCGACCGGATAGTTCGCCTTCAGGTAGGCGGTCTGGTAGGCGAGGATGGCGTAGCAGACCGCGTGGGCCTTGTTGAAGGCGTAGTCGGCGAAGGGCAGGAGGAGGTCCCAGACCTTCTGTGCCGTTTCGGCCGAGACGTCCCGGGCGGCGCAGCCTTCGAAGAACTCGGGCTTCATCTTCTCCAGCTCGTCGAGCTTCTTCTTCCCCATCGCCCGCCGCAGGTTGTCGCCCTTGCCCAACGAGAATCCGGCGAGGGTCTGGGCCAGCTTCTGAACCTGTTCCTGGTAGACGATGACCCCGTAGGTCTCCTTCAGGATCGGCTCCATCATCGGATGGAGGTATTCGATCGGCTTTCGGCCGAACTTTCGGTCGATGAAGACCGGGATCTGGTCCATCGGCCCGGGCCGGTAGAGGGCGACCATGGCCGAGAGCTCGGCGATCGAGTTCGGCTTCAGACTGATGATGTTCCGCCTCATCCCGCCCGATTCCAGCTGGAAGACGCCGACCGTGTCGCCCCGAGCCAGAAGGTCGTAGGCGGCCTGGTTGTCGAAGGGGATCCCTCGGACTCCGTCCTTCAGCACGGGATGCTCGGCGAAGAGCGCCTCCTGATCCTTCCGCCCCGCCTCGCGGGCCCGAATGTGGTCGATGGCCCGGGCCACGACGGTGAGGTTGATCAGACCCAGGAAGTCCATCTTCAGAAGGCCGAGCTTCTCCAGGATGCCCATCTCGTAGGCGGTGACGGGCTGGCCTTCGTTGGTTCGGTAAAGGGGAACGATGTCGGCGAGGGGCCGGCCGGAGATGACGACTCCGGCGGCATGGACTCCGGTGTGTCGGCGGATTCCCTCGATGGATTTGGCGGTCTCGACCACCCGGCGGACGACCGGCTCGCGCTCGACCGCCTGCCGGAGGTCCGGGCTGAGGGTCAGGGCCTTGTCCAGGGTCATCTTCGGGTCTTCCGGAATCATCTTGGCGATCCGGTCGGCCTCCTTCGGCTCGACCTCCATGACCCGAGCGGCATCCTTGACGGCGGCCTTGGCCTTCATCGAACCGAAGGTGACGATCTGGGCCACATGGTCTCGGCCGTAGCGCTCGCCGACCCATCGAATCACCTCATCGCGCCGAGCATCCTCGAAGTCCATGTCGATGTCGGGCATGGAGACCCGCTCTGGATTCAGGAACCGTTCGAAGGTGAGGTCGAATTCCAGGGGATCGACATCGGTGATGCCCGTGGTGTAGGCGACCAGGCTGCCCGCCGCCGAGCCGCGCACTCCGAAGCTGATGCCCTGGTTCCGGGTGAAAGAGGCGAACTCGCGGACGAGCAGGAAGTAGGAATCGAATCCGCACCGGTGGATCACGTCCAGCTCGTAGTCCAGCCGCTGCTTCGCCTCCTCCCAGCTCTTGCGGGGCATCCGGTCTTCGATTCCTTTCTCAGCCAGGTGACGCAGGTAGCTCCGCTCATCGTGGCCGGGTTCCAGCTCGGGCTGAGGCATGAGGTTCTCCTCCTTGCCGAGTTCCAGACTGCAGAGGTCGGCGATCATCGCCGTGTTCTCCATCGCCTCCGGGAGATGCGGGAAGAGGGCGGCCATCTCTTCCGGGGACTTCATGTAGTACTCCCGGTTGATCTCCTTGTTGTCTTGTTTGAAGTAGAAGCGGTCCGGCTCGGAGAGCTTGGCTCCGGTACCGATGGCGAGCAGCACGTCGTGGGGCGTGGAATCGGTCTGACAGAGGTAGTGGCTGTCGTTGGTGACGCAGACCGGGAGCATCAGCTGGCGGG
>JAKRSE010000245.1 GCA_022402505.1 Fimbriimonadaceae bacterium
GCAGGCTCGCCGGCAGTGAAGTTGCGGGGTTGGGGTAAACCGACGTTCGTGGTCCTCACGGTCCTCCACGCGCTCTGGATCGCGCCTGCGGCGGCGGTGGCTGTCTCGGTCGCGCCCGGGGAGTCCATCCAGGCGGCTCTGGATTCAGCGGCGGGCAGGCCGGGAGCGGTCGTCCGCCTTCGGTCCGGACTCCACCGACTCTCCGACCCGATCCGACTGACCGCCCGCCACTCCGGCTTGACGATCGACGCCGGCCGGGCTGTCGTCTCGGCAGCCTCGAACCTCGGACGGCCGAGCGTGTCCCAAGGCCGCTGGACCTGGAACCTGGAGCCGGGTGTCGAGCCGAAGCGCCTGCGGATCGACGGCGACCTTCGGGCCCCGGCTCGCCTCCCGATCGAAGGGTTCTACCGGATCGCTGAAGCTCTGCCCAAGAGCGAGCAGGCTCCCTATGGTCACGACCGATTCCGAGCCGGAAAGCAGGACCTTGGCGACTGGACCGGAGGCCGGTTCATGGGCTTCATCTACTGGCACAATCCGCAGCTTCCGGTCGCTTCGGTCGATCCGGAGACCGGCGACGTTCAGCTGACCGGCCACACCTGGGCCAACGAGTGGTATGCCGCCCTGGACAAGGATCAGCGGTATGTCATCGAGAACCTGGAGGCCGGGCTTGTTCCGGGCCGCTGGTGGCACGACCGAAAGGGCCGAAGGCTGGTCTATGTCCCCCGCCGCGGAGAGTCGCCCGATCGAGTCGCGGCCGAGATCGGCGGATTGGACCGGATCATCCAGGTGGAAGGGACGCCTCGAGAGCCGGCCGAACGGATCACGATTCGAGGCGGAACCTGGGAGGGGGCCGGGGCTCCGTGGGGCCGGGAGTGGCGGGCCTTTCCTCAGGCGGAGTCGGACATTCCCGCCGCCATCCGCGTCGATCACGCCCGCAGCCTTGCCCTGGAGGGCGTCTCGCTCCGCCGAGTGGAGGGCTATGGGATCGAGCTTCTGGAGAACGTTCAAGGCGCTCGGATCCTACGGTCCAACCTTTCGGACCTGGGGGCGGGGGGCATCCGGATCGGCCGGGGCGAACCTTCGTCCGATGCCGGTCTCCAGACGGGCGGAAATCTGGTGGAGGACTGCCGGATCTGGAGCGGCGGGCGGCTTTACCCGGCAGCCATCGGCATCCAGATCATGGTCTCGCCGGACAACGTGCTTCGCCGGAACTGGATCGAGGACTTCTACTACACGGCGATCTCGGTCGGCTGGTCGTGGGGTTACAACCCCACCCGCACCGAGAACACCCTGATCGAAGACAACGACCTCCATCGGCTCGGCCAGGGGCTGCTCAGCGACATGGGCGGGATCTACACCCTCGGCGTGTCGCCTGGGTCGGTGCTTCGAGGCAACCGCATGTCCGGGGTGACGAGCTACGACTACGGCGGCTGGGGAATCTACTTCGACGAAGGCAGCACCGGCTGGCGCGCCGAGAACAATGTTGTCTGGGACACAAAATCGGCCGGCTTCCACCAGCACTACGGTCGGGAGAATGTGGTGGAGAACAACGTCTTCGCCCGCGCCCGCCTCGGCCTGCTCCGAATCTCTCGGCCGGAAGCCCACCTTTCGGCAACGGTGACCCGCAACATCTTTCTCGGGAGTTCGCCGGAGATCATCGAAGACGGAACCGGAGGGGGATTCGGCTCGGACCGCGACGCCAAGGTGGTCTACGATTCCAACCTCTACTGGTCGGAGGCAGGGCGGGTGTCCCTGGCGGGCAAGACTCTGACCGAGAGGCAGCAGACCGGGAGAGACGGTCGCAGCCGGGTGGGCGACCCGATGTTGGCGAACCCGGCCCAAGGAGACTTTCGGCTCAGACCCGGCTCGTCCGCTGGGCTGATCGGGTTCCGGCCCTTCACGGCCCTCGCTCCCCGGAAGCGGCCTCGGGAGGTGCGCCTATTGCCCCGGCTTTGGCCCGAGGGACCGGAGAAGACGACTGCAGGCGGCGGATGATTTCCGCGGCTGGGAGAGTCCAAGGCCCCAGCGCAAGGGCGGTCCCAGCGAAAAGCCCCCCGCCGGCGAGATCGGCAGCCTATAATCAAAAGCCGCCTGCCACCGGCCCTGCGCCTGCAGAGATCGGCTG
>JAKRSE010000246.1 GCA_022402505.1 Fimbriimonadaceae bacterium
TGGTCTGTCCGGATCGGGTTCACCCCGTCGGCTGATCCGGTCGCCAAGGCCGGGTCATAGGTGATGGTCAGGTTCGGCACGTAGGCCGCAGTCGGCGCGGAGAACGTGAAGAACTGCGAGGGGAGATCGGTCGCTCCACCCATTTGGGCCGGCATCCAGCCCCACTTCCTCAGCCATTCCATCTGCTGGCTCATGGCGGCCGGCATGTTCTCGCTCACGCTCCCGATGATCTGGACTCGGACGGGGAGGGGCTCGCCGTAGAAGGGCGCCCTGGGGCCCGAGCCGAAGTTCTGATAGCGGTCCGCCAGCGCCTGGTCTCGGCCCACCGACGCTGCGGCGGCATTGAAGGCGGCTCGCGTGTCGGCGGGGTTCGAGTTGAACCAGTCTCCGGGAATGACGAAGAAGCTGCCTTCCTCGGCGTACATGGAGGCTTCGATCCGGATGTCATGGGGCAGGACCGCAGCTCGGGAGAGCAGGAAGTTCTTGGAGGGCGAGGTGCCGACAAGGTTGGATCGGAGCCGGAAGACGGTCGTCTCGTCCAGCGAGAAGACTCGGCCGCCAAAGCCCGGGGAGCTGAATCCGATCGTCTGGGCGTTCTCGGTGGAACCGGAGCCAAAGAGGCTCAATCCCACGGTCTCGAACTTCGGGTAGGCGTTGATCGCCGGCAAGCCGAGTCCATAGACCGGCACTTCCGTGGGATAGGCGACCGTATCGTACCAAGGCCCGGCCGCATTGCCGAAGAAGATGCCCGCCGCGCCGAAGTCGATTCCACGGGGAATCGGGAGGGGCGCAGGCCCGAAGCCGGTGACGCCCGTGATGAACGGCTGGGCCTCGATCGAGGCGAAGCTGGGACCGTTGTCATCGGCCGCGGCTTGAATCACCAGCTCGGGGAAGACGGGTCCGGAGGCGTTGGAGTAGGCCCGGGCGTGAGAGCGCCAAGTCTGCGGATTGAAGGGATCGGCGGCCCCGCCGTTCGGATCCTTCAGGAAGACCGCCGCCAGGTCGACCGGGGTGGGGTCGGTCGGCGAGATCTCCAGCGGAGCCGGGGTGTCCGGCGCCAGAGCCGCAGTCTTCACCCGGATCGGGGAGCCGACTTCCGGACCGAAGAACATGGTGGTGTTGACGACCACATGGTCCTTCGCCATCAGCATGAGCATCGAAGTGGAGGGTCGCGAGAGGACCGTTCCGTCGGGCCGAATGGTGCCCTTGATGATGCTGCCGTCGATGTAGACGCTGCCCAGAGAAACCAGGGTCACCTGGAGATCGGCCGGGATCATGCCCCGAACCCGGACGTCGCCTTCGAACATGACGACTCCGTTGAACTCACGGCCAGACTGGGCGAACTGCGCGTCGGTGATGGCGGCGTCGGCCAGTGAGGCGAGCCCGGGGTTCGTCAGGCTGTCCAGGATGAACCAGGTGCCGGCGATGTTGCGGACCCGGTAGAGCGCCGTGGACCGTCGGCCGTCGCCGGGATTGGTGGCGGACCGGAACGTCGGGCGGCGACTTCGGCTGTCGCGGGTGATCTCGAATCCGTTCGGGGTGAACCGGATCATCGGGGCGACCGGAATGTAGTAGGGGCCCGTCCAGCCGACCGAGTTGGGGTTGCTGGGGTTGAGCCAGTCGCTCGGAAGGTTCCTGACGGCGGCCTGAGTCCGGCGGTCGTCCTCATCGGCGATGTTGCCCCGCTCGGGGGAGTCGACGTAGACGCCTTCGCCCGCTCCGACTCGGCCGGCTCCGCCTTCCCCGCTCTCACGGGTCAGCATCGCGTACCGGCTCCGCTGGGTCTGCGGGTCGATGGTGAGAATGGACGGCGGCTCGACTCGGGAGACGCCTCGAACGAAGCCCGCAAAATCGGTCCCTTCCCGGCCGTCGCGGATCGATCCGAAGACGGTGGCGAAGCGGGGATTTCCGGAGTCGAGGATGTCTCCGCCGACGGAGATCGGAGTCGCCAGGGTCGACGGGTTGCTGAACGGGTTCCCGTCCGGATCGACGCCCGCGACGTCGCTGGTCCAGCGGTCAGAAACCGGATCGAGACCGAAGCGGGTCAGGAGGAGGCCGGAGGTGGCGTCGGCGGGCTGGATAGAGCCGTTGACGAGCCACTGTTCGCCCAGAAATCCATTGAG
>JAKRSE010000247.1 GCA_022402505.1 Fimbriimonadaceae bacterium
CGCCCGTGGTTCCGCCACCGGGCGTGCCGCCGCCGGTAGTACCGCCGCCCGTGGTTCCGCCGCCGCCGATGCCGCCGCCGCCCGTGGTGCCGCCCGTAGTTCCTTCACCGGGAAGGTCAAGGGTGTTGATCCGGTAGGCGACTTCCACAGCGTACTGGTAGGGTCGGCCAGGCTGGAGGAGGGCAACGGTGGTCGGAGTCTCGTTGAGAGCAGGATCACTGACGCCGGTCGAGGAGCCGCCGAGGATCGGCAGTTCGTCGTACCAGCCGTTGCCGACTCCGGGGTAGTTCGTGCCGGTCGGGGTGTCGAGGACAGAGGAGGAGTTGGGTCCGACGGCGACCGCGACCGGGTTGGTCGCAACGTCGTCGCGCCACACCTGGAAGCGGACGACATTGTTGTGCCGCAGGAAGGTGTCCCGAGACCAGCTGATTCGAACCGCAGGTTCATCCGCAGCCGTGACTTCGGCCTGGGCGCGGACCTTGGAAAGGAGATCGGTGCTGGATGCCCGGCCCTGCCCGAGGAGCAGGAAGACCAGACCGAGGACGAGAAGGAGGCTGACAAGGCCCTGGTTTCCGCCGGAGGCCCGTCGCTGCTGAACCTTGGCTTCGCCGGCAGGCCCGAAGGTCGGCGCGAGTTCCGGAACATCGAAGATCACCTGGACCTTGTCGCCGGAGCGCATGCCCTTGATGATCTGGCTGGGATTGATGACGGCAGAGTCGGCGTCCACGTTGGCGAGGGTGCCGAGGGCGACCTGCTCGCGGCCTCGAAGAACGAGGACCCGCATGCCGGGCTGGAGGCCGTCGCGCAGACCCTTGTCGAGAAGGGCGCGGCGGTCGATGGTCGAAGTGATGGTTCCGGTGGGAAGCTGGCGGCCGGCGATCTGGCTGACGGCCTTGAAGCCGGCATCCTCGAACGCCTCGGCGAGCATGGCTTCATCGGCCGTGCCGGAGTCGCGGACGCCGGACATGCCGGAGACGGCGGCGCCGTTCACGGTGATGCCGGAAGCCACGTCCTGAACGGCAACCCGCACCAGGACCTGAGCCTGCTTGCGATCGCCGTTGGTGACAACTCGCGAGTTGACGACTTCACCGGAGATCAGAGCCACGGCGTTCAGAGCCAGGCCGACTCGCTGAAGCTGGCTGGCCGAGGTCAGGGGCAGACGGTAGCCGAACTGATCAAGGGCCCGCATGGAGGTTTCCACATCCACAACGTCCACCTTCAGCACTTCGGCCTGCTTGCCGATTTCGGCCGCCAAAGACTTGGCCGCCTCTCGCCCCAGGGACTCCGAGCCATCGCCCTTCAGGACGAAGTCAAGGACGGCCCAATCAGGTCGGTCATCCAGCTGGGCATGAGCGCTCCCCGTGCTCCCGACCAGCATCATCAACGCCATTGCAATCGCGGCGAAGAGGGTGAATACGCCCCCTGACTGCCAAGTTCCATTTCGCATCACTGCTGCGCTTCCTCCAAGATCGGCTTCATCCTAAGTTTCCGCCTCAAGACCCGGCCGGGCGTTGAGCCCGCCGAAGCCGGCATGCCCAGACCAACGGAACTATAGCCCATGCCCGCTGTCCAGCGCAATCACCAAGCGACATTGTCCGACCAACTGCCTTCAAGACGGCCCGATTTCCCTCGTTCGTTCGGCGAGTCGATGCTCTTTCAGTCGATCCTCAATGAACCGGCCGAGATCCTCGGGCGTGCCGGAATTGGAGACGATCACATCGGCCAGCGCCGACTTGGCGGAAGGGGGAGCCTGGCCGGAAAGCTGCGCCTGGGCCGCTTCAAGCGAACCCAGCCGAAGTGCCAGGCGTGATTCCAGGACGGACCGATCCACGTGCACGAACCACACCGCGTCGAAATCGTGCCAGAGGCAGGTTTCCAGGAGGAGGGGAATCTCCACCGCCTCGAATCCGCCCTCCATGAGACTTCTCCGAATTCGCGCGTGAAAGATTTTGGAGACGGACCGCCGGACGGCGGCCTCTTCGGAAAGACGGGCCCGAAGAAGGTCGCGCGAAATCGGGGGAGAGACCTGGAGCAGTCGAGCCAGCTCCGCCTGCGTCTCGGGCTCGTCAAAGATCTCCCGGGCGGCTTCGTCGGCGGAGGCTGTGCGAAGCCCCAGAATCCG
>JAKRSE010000248.1 GCA_022402505.1 Fimbriimonadaceae bacterium
GCTGATCCAGCGGCGACGTCCGGACGCCTTCAAGGTCTGCCCTTTGTGCGGAACTCTGAACGTGAAGGAGAACGAGACCTGCTGCACCTGCAGCTGGTCTGGGCAGTTCGACTCCTCCCCCCACCTCGTCCAGGTCCGCATGTGGCAGATCGTGGAGCAGAGCCCGGAGCTCCAGGTTCTTCTGCTCAAGGAGCTTCGGCGGCCCTGGTACCGCGTCCTCTGGTCGGCGGTCCGGAATCGCTTTCGTCGGCGGCTGGACGTTCGGGCCTGACGGCGGCCGGACCCGGGTCATGGCCGGCCCGGCGCGGCTTCGTCTCGTATTCTAGGCACCGATGAGCCCGACGGCCGATCAGATTCTGGATGCCCTCCGCGCGGTGCAGGACCCCGACCTGCGGCGCGACATCGTGACCCTGGGCTTTGTGAAGGAGCTTGTCGTCTCGGAGGGCGACGTCTCGTTCACCGTGGAACTGACGACCCCCGCCTGTCCGGTGAAGGAGGAGCTGGAGGCTCAGGCCCGCGAGGCGGTTCTGGCGGTCCCCGGCGTGGAGTCGGTGGAAATCCAGATGACGGCTCAGGTCCGCAGTCGAGGCCCGCAGCAGGAAGACCTGGTGCCCGGCGTCCGCCAGATTCTCGCCGTGGCCAGCGGCAAGGGCGGAGTCGGCAAGAGCACGGTGACCGTCAACCTCGCCATCGCCCTCGCCCGGCAGGGAGCCCGGGTCGGCCTGATGGATGCCGATGTCTACGGCCCCTCGATTCCGCTGATGATGGGCTGTCCGCAGGAACGGCCCTTGACCCGGGATTCCAAGATCATCCCGATCGAGCGGTACGGCCTGAAGATCATGTCGCTCGGATTCCTTCTGGAAGAGGGTCAGGCGGTTCTTTGGCGCGGGCCGATGGTGGCGGGCACGGTCCGGCAGCTTCTGGCCGACGTGGCCTGGGGCGAGCTCGACTACCTTCTGGTGGACCTGCCGCCCGGCACGGGGGACGCTCCGATGTCTCTGGCCCAGCTGGTGCCCCTCTCGGGCGTGGTTCTGGTGACGACGCCGCACAACGTCGCCGCGAACATCGCCGGGAAGGCGGCGGCCCTCTTCAAGCGTCTGAACGCCCCGATTCTGGGCGTCGCCGAGAACATGGCCGTCTTCGTCTGTCCCCACTGCGGCCAGGAGTCGCGGGTCTTTGCCGGAATGAGCGGCGGGGAGCTCGCCAAGACGCTGGGCGTTCCGTTCCTCGGTTCGGTGCCGCTGGACCCGATGGTCAGCGAGGCAGCCGACCGGGGAGTCCCGAGTCTGATCGCCCATCCCGACCGCCCGCAGGCGGATTCGTTCCGGGAGATGGCGGGAGAGCTGGCCCGCCAGGTGAGCATCCGCGCCGCCGGCCGGGCTGAAGCCGAGATGCTGAACCCGCAGAAGGCCTGAGAGTCGGTCGGCCGGGTCCGGCCCCCGGGTATCACCATTCGGTATGGCGGATCGGTACGACCCGGGGACTTTTGAGGCGAAATGGCGGGCGCGCTGGAGCGATGCCGACCTCTTCCGGACCGGCACCGATCCGGCTCGGCCGAAGTTCTACGCTCTCGAATTCTTCCCCTATCCCAGCGGGGCGGGGCTGAGCGTCGGGCACTGCAAGAACTACATCCCGACCGACGTCCTCTGCCGCTTCAAGCGGATGACCGGGCACAACGTGCTGCATCCGATGGGGTTCGACGCCTTCGGTCTGCCGGCCGAGAACGAGGCGATCAAGCACCGAAGGCACCCGGCGCCGATGATCGACGAGTACGCCGACACCTACCGCCGCCAGCTCGACCTGATCGGGATGAGCTACGACTGGTCGCGCTGCTTCAAGAGCTCCGACCCGAGCTACTACCGCTGGACCCAGTGGATCTTCAAGCGGCTCTACGAGAAGGGCCTCGCCTACCGGAAGCTCGCCTCGGTGAACTGGGATCCGATCGACAAGACGGTCCTGGCCGACGAGGAGATCGTCGGCGGAAGGGCCGAGCGGTCTGGCGCATTGGTCGAGAAGAAGTGGATTCCCCAGTGGTTCTTCAACATCCGCGCCTACGCCGACCGCCTGATCA
>JAKRSE010000249.1 GCA_022402505.1 Fimbriimonadaceae bacterium
CGGCTGTTCCTGCGGCTTCCTCGGGAGCTTTGCCGTGCTCCAGCGTCGCGGCCTCATCGGGGACGCCCTGGCCCACGCGACCCTTCCCGGGCTTTGCCTCGGATTCTTGGCGGGCGGCGGGACGGTCGGCGGATGGGCGCTGGCCGGGGCGGCCGCGACGGCGGTCCTCGCCTCCTGGTGCCTCCACGTCCTCATGGACCGGATCAGGATGGACACGGGCTCGGCTCTGGCGGCGGTCTTGACCGTGTTCTTCGGCGGCGGCGTGGCGCTGCTCTCGTTGGTGAACCGTCTGCCCATGGCCGGCCAGGCGGGGCTGGAGCAGATGCTGTTCGGCCAAGCGGCGGCCTTGGTCCAGGGTCAGGTCATCCTGCTGACCGCGGTGGGTGCGGCCGCGTCGGCGGTCGGTCTGCTGCTCCTGCGCCCCTTTGCGGCCGCCTCCTTCGACCCCCAATTCTCCCGAGCGGCGGGAGTTCCGGTGAAGGCCCTCGGTCTCGCCTTCTCCACCCTGATGGTCGCCTCAATCGTGGTCGGGCTCCAGGCGGTCGGGGTCGTGCTGGTCTCGGCGATGCTGGTCGCCCCGTGTGCGGCCGCCCGGCTCTGGACCCGGAAGCTGCCCGGCGTCTTGATGCTGGCGACCGGGATCGGAGGGCTGGCCGGGGTCTCGGGTGCGATGGTCGGCGCGGGCCTGGGCGACGTTCCGACCGGCCCCGTCATCGTCCTCATTCTCTTCGCCGTCGTGGCCGCCTCCCTGGCAGCGCGCAGGCTGAAGTCTGTCCGAGCGAGGGCTGCCGGATGACGGCCGACCTGATCCTCTGCGCCGTCGCCGTCGCGGCGGCCTGTTCGCTCTGCGGGTTCTTTCTGGTCGTCCGACGTCAGGCGATGCTGGTCGATGCGATCTCCCATTCGATCCTTCCCGGATTGGTTCTGGGGTTCGCTCTGGCGGGAGGGCCGAACCCGTTGGCGGCCATCGGCGGGGCGGTTCTGGCGGCCTTGGTCACCGGGATGCTGGTCGAGCGGCTGACGCGATCCGGCGGAATGTCCGAAGATTCGGCGCTGGGCCTGGTCTTCCCCACGCTCTTCGCTTTGGGCGTCCTCCTGGTGAGCCTGTTCTTCCGGCAGGTTCATCTGGATGCGGATGCGATCCTCCTGGGCGAGATCGTGATGGCGCCTCGGGAGCGGCTGAACCTGGGCGGATGGGACCTGGGGCCGCAGGCGGTCTGGTGGTCGATCGCCATCCTGACGGCGACGGGACTGGCGACGGCGGCGGCCGGGCCACGGACCCTCTTCGTCGGCTTCGACCCGCGATCGGCGCAGGCGGGCGGAGTTCCGCCTCGGCAGGTGGACATCCTGCTGCTCAGCCTCGCGGCGATGGCGGCCGTGGTTTCATTCCGAGCCGTCGGGGCCATTCTGACGGTCGCGCTGATGACCCTCCCGACGATCACCGCCCTGCTCTGGACTCGGAGGGCGGTGGCGGCGGCGGCGGTTGCCGGCGGAGTGGCCGTGATCGGGGCGCTGGCCGGGGTGGGCGCGGCCCTGCGGCTGGACCTATCGATCTCGGGCATGATGACCCTGATGCTCGGCGGCCTCCTGCTGGGCTCGCTGATTCTTGCGCCGCGTCGTGGTCTGGCAGCGGGCAGTGGACGCAGCCGGAGGGAGGCGCGCAGGTTCCTGGCCCAGATGCTGGTGGTCCATCTGCACACCCATGCGGGGACGCCTTCCGAGCCGGAAGAGTCGCGCTTCAGTCACCTCGTTCAGGACCTGGAGTGGTCCCGGTCTCGGGCCCTGACCGCCATCCGCGAAGCGGTGAAGCGGGGATGGGTCGCGGAGCGGGGCTCAGTGCTGGAACTGTCGGCCGAGGGACGGGCTGAAGCCGTCCGCCTGGAGCGGCTGCGGAGCCCGGTCCCCGGTCAGGCTCCCAAGCCGACCGCGATCAGCGAGTGACCCGCATTGCGCAGGTGGTGATCGAGCGAGAAGATCTCTTCCAGATCCTCATCCGAAAGCGCCGCCCGGACATCCGGATCTTCGTAGACCGACGTGCGGAAGTCGCGACCATCCCAGGCTTTGGCAGCGTTTCTCTGGGCGATCTTGTACGCATCCGCCCGTGCCAGACCCTTC
>JAKRSE010000250.1 GCA_022402505.1 Fimbriimonadaceae bacterium
TAAACCATGGAGGCCAGCAAAACGCCGCCGACGCCAAGCGTGGTGGCCTTGGTGACCACCTGCATCCGGCAGAAGAGGTCGGGCATCCGCAGGATTCCGATGCCGCTGAGGACCACGAAGACGGTGCCCAGCAGGACAAGGATGCTGACGGTCCAATCCCAGACGCTGCTCACGTATCCTTCTCCATGTATCGGGCCAGGGCGACGGTGCTGACGAAGGCGAGGATGGCCAGGACCAGGGCGGCATCCAGGTACCAGCCTTCATCGGTATAGATGGTCCAGATGCCGATCAGGCAGATCATGCAGACCGAGACGAGTTCCAGGGCGATGACCCGGTCGGGAAGCTGAGGGCCCTTCTGCAGCCGGATGAACGCGAGGATGCCGGTCAGGCCGACCAGAGCCATCGCCGCGAGCAGCAGAGTGTCCGGGGTCATCGGGTCACCTCCAGAATCCGCCGCTCAAAGGAGTCCTTGATCGACCGCTTGATCTTGTCCAGGTCGTCGTCGTCGGCGTGGAGGACGTGGACGTAGAGCCGGCCCCGGTCGGGAGAGACCTCCATGCTGAGCGTGCCGGGAGTCAGGGAGATGAGGACGCTGAGCAGGAGGATCTCCAGATCGGTGCTGCAGTCGAGGTCGATGCCCAGGATCGCCGGGCGGACGGGCGGACCGGGCCGAAGGGTGTCGATCGCGACCCGGATGTTCGCCAGGACCAGCTCATACAGGAAGACGGCGATCAGCGAGACGACGCGGGGGACCGTGCGGGTGTAGGTCCGGGCCGCGACCAGGCCTCGTCGAGCCAGAACCCAGAGCAACAGGTAGCCCAGCACGAACCCGACAAAGAAGACGCTCGGACTGAAGATTCCCCAGAAGGAGCACCAGAGAAGGGCCAGGACGACGTTCCAGACCGCCATCAGAGGTCCTCCTCCTCATCGGGCAGGACGACGCCGATGTAGACGTCCGGCGCGGTCAGCTCTTGGCCGATCCGGGTGAAGAGCGACGAGGCGGGGCCGGCGGCGACGCCGAGAAGCAGCACCAGGCCCGCCATCAACCCGGCCGGAACGAGGTGGCCCATCGGGCCGCTCCTGGTGGGGGCTCGGTCGGGTGCAGGCTTCCAGTACGCCTCGTTCCAGATCTTCACCATCGAGAGCAGGGTGAAGACCCCGACCGCCAGGCCGACCCCAACGCCGAACCAGTCGCCGAACTCGCCGCCGCTCTTGACCACCGCCAGCTTGGCCCAGAAGCCGCTGAGCGGCGGAATTCCGGCGAGCCCCAAGGCGCAGATCATGAACAGCCGGGCATGGGCCGGCTGAGCCTCGCGGAGTCCGCCCATCTTCTTCAGCACGCCCGTGCCGCAGGATTCCTCAGCCGCTCCGCTCAGGAAGAAGAGGCCGGTCTTGGCGGCCATGTTGTGCACCGCCATGAAGATGCCCGCCGCCAACGCCGCCCCCGTGCCCCAGGAGAGGGCCAGCAGCATGTAGCCGATCTGGCTGACGATGTGGAAGCTGAGAATGCGGCGATACTCCGACTGGGAGTAGGCGCCGAGCACTCCGATCACCATCGTCAGCAGCGCCGACCAATAGAGCATCGGCTGCAGAACCGTTCCATCCAGCGGCTGGACCAGAGTGAAGAACCGGAACATGGAGTAGACCCCCACCTTCGTGAGCAGCCCCGCCAGGATCGCCGAGACCGCCACTGGGGGCACCGGATAGCTCCCCGGCAGCCAGGGGAAGAGCGGGAATGCCGCCGCCTTGAGGCCGAAGGCCACCAGGAACAGGCTGCTGACCGCGATTGCAAGGCCAGGCTCCACCAAAGGCAGCCGCTCGGCCAGGTGGGCCATGTTCAGGGTTCCGGTGAGGGCGTAGATCAGGCCGCAGCCCGTCAGAAAGAGGGTGCTGCCGACCAGGTTGAAGGCGAGATAGCGGACGGCGGCGGGGAGCTGCCGCTTCCAGCCTCCCTGAGCCATCAGGACGAAGCTCGCCATCAGCATCACCTCGAACCAGACGAAGAGGTTGAAGAGGTCGCCGGTGAGGAATGAGCCCGAGACTCCGGCCAGCAGAGTGACAGCCATCACCAGCGAGTAGTGCTGAACCCGTTCCCGGTCCATCGTGAAGCAG
>JAKRSE010000251.1 GCA_022402505.1 Fimbriimonadaceae bacterium
AGGCCTGCCGAATCCCGCCGTTGATGTTCATCGTGCAGCTGCCGCAGACCTCCTCCAGACAGGCGGCTTCCCACGCGGGCGGCTCGACCATCTTGTTCTCCGCCGTCTTCGGATTCTTCCGCACCTCCATGAGGGCGGAGATGACGTTCATGCGCTCTCGGTAGGGAATCTCGAAGGTGTCCCAGTGCTGGGCCGCCCCGGCACGTTCCTGTCGCAAGACCTTCAGCCGGATGATGTTGGGCATGGTTCCAACTCTATTGTACGGATCGGCCCGTCGGATTTCCGGCCGCTGGACCACAATTCTGGGACGGATGGATTCGGAGACGCAGCGGGTGACGGTGTGGGGAGTGCCGATCGACTGCCTGACCATGGAGCAGATGCTCGATCGGGCGGAAGCCCTGATCGCCTCGGGCGGATGCCACTTCGCCGCGACTCCGGACACCCACGGGCTTCTTCTTTCGGAATCCGATGAAGAGCTTCGCCGCTTCTACATCGGGTCGGCTCTGAACACTCCGGACAGCTATGGCGTCGTCTGGGCCCTCTCTCGCCGCGGCCGGAAGCAGCCCCGGGTCACGGGTGTGGAGTTCGCCGAGCAGCTCATGTCCCGAGCCGCCGACCGAGGCTGGCGTGTGGCGGTCATCGGCGGGGCTCCCGGCGTGGCGCAAGAGGCGGCCGAGAAGCTCAGAGCCCGCCACCCGGGGCTCGAATTCTGCCACCTTCGCGACGGCTACTTCACCGCCGAGCAGGAGGATGAGGTTGTCGTCGCGGCGGCAGCCACCCGGCCGGACATCCTCTTCGCGGCCATGGGGATTCCGAGGCAGGAGAAGTTCATCGACCGCCGAGGCCGAGAGATCGGGGCAAAGCTCTCTCTGGGAGTCGGAGGATCGTTCGACGTCTTCAGCGGGCGGGTCCAGCGGGCTCCGGCGCCGATCATCGCGCTCCGGCTGGAATGGCTCTGGCGGATTCTCAGCAGGCCTCGGCAGGCCTACAAGGCGGCGTCTCTGCCAAGATTCATGCTGAAGGAATTGAGGAGGAAGGGGGATTGAGGCTCTACACCAAGACCGGGGACGCGGGCCAGACCGGCCTCTTCGGGGGCGATCGGGTCAGCAAGGCGGACGCCGTGATCCACGCGGTGGGCGATCTTGACGAGCTGAACTGCCGCCTGGGCCTGGCCGCCGCCTGCGACCTGGACCCCGCAACCCTGGCCCTCATCACCCGGGTGCAGGCGATGATCTTCGAGGTCGGCTCCCAGGTGACCAGCCGGGGCTCGATCTCCTGCGAGCCGGAGCCGCTCACCAGAGACCTCGAATCAGAGCTGGACCGCCAGGCGTCGATCCTGCCCGCCATGCGCTCCTTCATCCTTCCCGGAGGGAGCCGCGAGGCCGCCGAGCTCCATCTCTGCCGAGCCGTCTGTCGCCGATGCGAGCGGACTCTGGTCGCGGCGGCCGACTCCGTCGGGCTCACCCCGGAAACCCTCGCCTTCATCAACCGTCTTTCCGATTGGCTCTTCAGCGCAGCCCGGCTGGAGAATCATCGCCGGAATCGGGCCGATGTGCCCTGGAAAAAGTCATGATCCCTGCGCTCCTGTTCCTCGCCCAGCCCGCCGCCGAGCCCATGACCGGGCCCCAGCACATCAGCCGGATGCTGAGGACCTATGCCTCGGCTCAGTCGATGGAGGCCGCCGTGGCCACCGTGGTCTCGACCGCCGGCCGACGGGATACGATCTCCAGCGAACTGGCCTACGTCCGGCCGCAGCGACTCCGATTCCGACAGGTGACCAACCGCCGGACAGCCTGGGTCACCTCGAACGGCTCCTTCGTCGCCTACTCCCGCATCCTTCCGAACGGCGATGAGAAGGTCCTCGTAGAGCCCGCCGTGCAGGACATGGTCACCTTTGAAGGGTCCAAGCGCGTGGTGACGATGCGGCAGATTCCGCTCACCACGATGTTCCAGTTCGCCGCCGACCGGATGTCGGACGCGCGGACGGTCTACGACATCCTGCTTGCGGACCCGGACGGCCTCCAGGAACTGCTCAGCGTCCTGGTGGATGCCACGGTCCAGGGAGAGGCGACCATCGGCGGTGAGAAGGCGACCCTGGTCGGCGGCCG
>JAKRSE010000252.1 GCA_022402505.1 Fimbriimonadaceae bacterium
CGCCAGGAATGATACCGACGCGGCCGGCGACCTGCCAGAATCTGAGCCAATCGTGGCCCGAACCGAGTCCGTCTATCGCGACACCTGGGGCTGGAACGCCGCCCTCTCCGCCCTCTGGTTTGCCAACAACTGGAAGTGGTTCATCCTGCTGCTGGCCGTCCTGCCGGGGCAGGTGGCGGGGATGCCTGATGTTCCCCCAGACCGCAGGAACAGCTACTGGGGCTTCGTCTTCATGGCCGGAGCGATCTGGGCCTTCTTCGGTCCGGCGATCCTGGGCGGCTGGAGCGATCGGCTGGGCAAGAGGCGGGTCTTCCTGATCACCGGGAGCCTGCTCACCTGCGTCGCCCTCTTCGTCTTGGCGGGGGTGGAGCGGTTCGCCCTGCTTGCGGCCGGCTACCTCTTTCTTCAGATCAGCGATGACGTGATCCAGGGGGCCTATGCGTCGCTCATCCCTCAGCTTGTCCCCCGCGACCGGCAGGCCCGATCATCCGCCATCCTCTCGGCCCTGAACCTCTTCGCCCAGATCGGGACGGCGGTGGCGGGCCTGCTCCTGGGTTCGGTCAACGCCCTCGGGCTCAAGGGGCACCAGTGGATCTATCTCGGAGTCGCGGCGGTTCAGATCATCTGCCTGCTTCTGGTGCTCTGGGCGATCCGCGGCCTGAAGGAGCCTTTCGCCCGGCAGGAGGGCCCGCGCGCGCCGCTCTGGCGGGGCTTCCTGGAGCCTTGGAAGAGCATGGATTTCCGCTGGGTCTGGGCTTCGCGGGTCCTGATCAACCTGGGCTACTTTCTGGCTCAGCCGTACCTGCAGTTCTTCCTTGTGGACATGGTCGGGCAGCGCCGGCCGGGAGAGACCGAGCCCTCCTTCTTCCTCTTCGGGCTCCAGATCACGGGCGGCCAGACGGCGATGATGGTGGTGCTCCTCAGCCTCTCCCTCTCCGGCGCGGTAGGGGCTCTCCTGAGCTTCCGAAAGATGGAGAAGCGCGGCCTGAAGGGCACCGTCGTCTTCGCCGGTCTGCTCCTGGCCCCGATGCTTCTGCTGATGGCCTTTCTCCGCGACTACACGCTGGTCTGGATGACGGCACTGGTCTTCGGATTCGGGCTCGGGACCTTCCTCTCTGCCGATTGGGCGCTGGGGGCGGCGACGGTCCCCGACCCGGAGGCCCTGGGGCGGGACATGGGCATCTGGAGCAGCGCCGTGGTCTTCGCTCAGGTGACGGCCGGCTTCGCGGGGTCCGCCATCGACGGCTTGAATCGGTCCCAGATGGGCCTCGGCTACGGGGCGGCGTTCGCGGTCGCGGCCGGATTCATGCTGGTGGGCAGCCTGCTGGTGAAACGGGTCCAATCCGTTCGATAGCAAAACGAAACGGGCCCCGAACAACGGCCAAGGGGAGAGCTAGATGCCGCGTCAGGACCCGAACATATGATACACCGAGCCCCAAGTAAGGTTCTGCTTCACCCTGGGGTTCGGGCCGGTGCCGGGTCCTTCAGCGGGGAATCGGTTCAGGCCTCGGGACCGCAGGTCTGATAGACGCGTTCATGAAAGTCTCGCCGAGCCTGAGCGAGGGTCGCCTTGTCGTCCGGGTGGACGCGGTTGGTCAGCAGGATTCCGGCGGTCTTGGCATCCGGATCGATCCAAATGGAGGTGCCCGTGTAGCCGGTATGGCCGTAGGAGTTCGCACCGAAGAGGGGACCGGCCGAGCTCGTGTCGCCGTCCTTCGTGTCGAACCCCAGGGCGCGGGAGGAATCCTCGGCCGCCCGGGCGCGCCACCGGGGAAGCGTTTCCGGCTTCAGCCACCCAGAACCGTCCTGAATCAGGCTTTGGGTCCAGATTGCCAGGTCGCCGATCGTCGAAAAGAGACCGGCATTTCCGCTGACGCCGCCCATCATCCAGGCCGCCGGGTCGTGGACCGAGCCCTGAATCCAACGGTCGGGGTTGGCCGGCGAGTTCGGCCGAGCCTCCTTCCGCTCGTCCGAGAGCTCCCGCCGCCAGTCCGCGAGGACCTCGGTGGGGGCGCAGCGGTCCAGGTCGGTCGGCCGGTAGCCGGTCTCGGACATCTTGAGGGGCTCGAAGACCAGCCGGTCGGCGAGTCGGTCGAGTC
>JAKRSE010000026.1 GCA_022402505.1 Fimbriimonadaceae bacterium
CTACACCCCCTACAGCCGCGCCTGGAAGGCGAGGGTGACGCCGAGGGATTTCGAATCCGAAGACCCCGACCTCTCCCGCCTGACCCCTGAGTCAGAGCTTCCGCCGCAGCGGGGGAACCTCACCCTCGACGATCTCGGCTTCGCCCCCGGAGAGCTCTGGCTGGAACCGGGAGAGGCCGCCGCGCGAACCCGGCTGGAGGACTTCCGGAAGCAGATCGACGACTACCACGAGCGACGGGACATCCCGGGCATCGAGGGCACGAGCGGTCTGAGCGTCCACCTGCGGCATGGCACGATCAGCATCCGCGAGTGCTTCCGCGCCGCTGCCTCCCGATCCGGAAAGGGCCCGCAGAAGTGGTACGACGAGCTGATCTGGCGCGAGTTCTATCACATGATCCTCGCCTGCTTCCCCCAGGTGGTCGGCGGAACCTTTCAGCCGAAGTACGCCGACATCGACTGGCCCGGCACCGACGAGCACTTCCAGGCCTGGGCCGACGGCCGCACCGGCTACCCGATCGTGGATGCGGGGATGCGCTGCCTGAAGGCGACCGGCTGGATGCACAACCGGCTCCGGATGATCGCCGCCTCCTTCCTGACCAAGGACCTGCTGGTGGATTGGCGACGCGGCGAGGAGTGGTTCGCTCTGCAGCTCCTGGACTTCGAGCTGGCGAGCAACAACGGCGGCTGGCAGTGGGCTTCGGGCACGGGAGCGGACGCCCAGCCCTACTTCCGCATCTTCAACCCGGAGCTGCAGAGCCGGAAGTTCGACGCGGACGGCGCGTTCATCCGCGAATGGGTTCCCGAGCTGGCCGAGTTCAGCGACGCCGAAATCCACGCGCCTCACAAGACGACGCCGCTTCAGCAGGTCGCCGCAGGCTGCCGGATCGGCGAGGACTACCCGGCCCCGATCGTGGACCATCACGAGCAGAAGCCCAAGGCGATGGCCCTCTTCAAGTTCGACCCTGAAGCCGATCCGGTCCGGCGGTAAAATCGGGTCAATGGCTTCGGTCAAAGAAGGCGACCTCGTCCGCGTGGTGGAGCGTCCGCTCACGACGCAGGACCGCTCGGTCCACTCACTCTTCCCTCACATGCTCGGCCTGACGGGCGTGGTGCAGAGCGTGTACGGTCCCGACGAAGTGGCGGTGAAGATCAACCTGGAGGACCTGAAGAAGACCGAGACCGCCATCCACAAGACCGCGACGGACCGGATGCGCACCAAGTTCCTGGAGAACGTCGGCGAGGAGCAGAAGAAGCGGCTCACCAAGGAAGAGCTGAACTTCGTGCCGAACTACGTGATCCTGGTCCGCGAAGCCGATCTCGAGAGGATCTGAACGGAGAGAGACGATGGCCGGCCACAGCAAATGGAAGAACATCCGCATCCGCAAGGGCAAGCAGGATGCGATTCGAGGAAACCTCTTCACCAAGCTCGCCCGCGAGATCATCGTCGCCGCCAAGATGGGCGGGGGCGACCCGAACACCAACCTGCGCCTCCGACTCGCCATCGACAAGGCGAAGGAGAACAGCCTGCCGAAGGACAACATCGAGCGGGCGATCGCCAAGGGTTCGGGCAACAGCGACGGTGACAACTACGAAGAGCTGACCTATGAAGGCGTCGGCCCCGGCGGGGTCGCCTTCATGGTGGAGGTCTACAGCGACAACCGCAACCGGACGGTCAGCGAGCTTCGACACGCCTTCAACAAGGCCGGCGGCAGCCTGACCGAAAACGGCAGCGTCGCCTGGCAGTTCCGGCAGTGCGGGATCATCGAGGTCCCCAGGGACGTCGCCGACGAGGACACGGTGACGATGGCCGCTCTGGAAGGAGGCGCCGACGACGTGAAGACCGACGATGAAGACGTCTACGTTATCGAGACGCCGGTGGAGAACCTGCACAAGTGCGCCCAGGCGCTGAAGGAGGCCGGCCTGGAAGTGAAGGAGTGTCAGCTGACCAGGCTCGCCACCAACCATGCAACGCCCGATGACGCCGACGTTCCCAAGGTGATCCGACTCATGGACGCCCTGGAAGACCTGGACGACGTCCGCCAAACCTACATCAACTTCGACATCACCGAAGAGATGATGGCCGAAGCCTGACCCCCTCTCATGCCCGACCGCAGCCAGACCCCCATGGTCAGCCTGGCGCTGATCCTGATGAATCTGGCCGGGGCGGTGGCAGCCATCATCGACCCCGGGATCGCCTTCCGGTTCGGCTTCAGCCCGGCCGAGCCGTCGTTCATGACCGCGTTTCTGGGCCTGTTCCTGCACCTCAACGCCTGGCATCTGATGGGGAATCTCATCTTTCTCTCGGCGGTCGGCCCCTTGCTCGAGTTCTCGGTGGGCCGCTGGAAGGTGGGAGTGGTCTATCTGGTCGGCGGATTGGCCGGAGTCGCGGGGCACTGGGCCTTCAACCTCGGCCGCCCGGAGCCGCTGATCGGGGCGAGTGGAGCGGTCGCCGCCCTGATCGCCTTCGCCAGCGTGCGTCACATCTCGCTTCGGGTGCCGATTGCGCCGAAGGTCGGAGCCCCTGCCTGGGCCATCGCGCTGGCATGGCTGGGTCTGCAGATCGTCGGCGGCATCTGGCACCTGGGGGTCGAGGGCGTTTCCGAAGCCTACTGGGCCCATGTCGCCGGATTCTTCGCCGGGCTGGTGCTGGCGGGCGTCTTGGGGGCGGCGAAGCAGGCTCAGGTGGAGCTCGGCCACGAGGTTCTGGACCGGATGAACGACCGGGGCCCTTCCGCCGCCCTCCATTCCGCCGAACGCCACCTGGCCCGCCACCCGGAAGACCTGCGGGCCTGGCGGCAGAAGATCGACGCGCAGAAGGATCTGCACGACGACGACGGAGCCGCCGATTCCCTGCTCCGATTGATCGACCTGGCTCCCCGGGCCCAGCTCCCGACCCTTTACCGGGAGCTGGACGCCGTGAAGGGTCTCCGACGAATGAGCGCTCTTCGGCTTGCCCGACTCGCCGACGAGTGGGACGCCGAGGACCCGATCCTGGCCCGACTCTTCCTGGAATCGCTCGTCGAACGCCCCGATGCCGAAACCCAGCGTCCCGACGCCCTGGTCCACCTGGCCGCCCTGCTGCAGGGGACCGACGTGGGCCGAGCCGCCGATCTGGTGCGAGAGTTGGAGCAGAAGTATCCCGGCCACGGGGCGGTGGCTTTGGCCCGAGCCAAGGGGTTGATCCGGTGATGTCATGGGCCGCCTGAAGGACTGGTGGCGCGGGGTCCGACCGAAGCTTCTGCCCGGCCCGATTGTCTTTTTCGTCCGGCTCTTGGGAGCTTCGATCCGCCTGGAGGTCCGGGGCCTGGAGCAGGTGGCGAACCTGGAAGGCGGCGTGATCTTCGCCACCTGGCACGGCCGGACTCTGCTGGGGACCCGAGTCCTCCGAGGCGAGGGGATCTGGGCGCTCATCAGCCACAGCCGGGACGGCGAGATGCAGAACGGCATCTTCCGCAGGTTCGGCTTCCGGACGATTCGCGGCAGCACGGGCCGGGGCGGGATCAAGGCGGCTTTGGAGGCGGTGAAGGTGCTTCGCAACGGCGACCGACTCGCCTTCACCCCCGACGGGCCGCGAGGTCCGAGCGGAATCGTTCAGCCGGGAATCCTCCTCATGGCCCGCAAGTCCGGGGCAGCCGTGGTGCCGGTCGGAGTCTCGGCCCGCCGCCGATGGCTGGTCAAGAGTTGGGACCGGTACATGGTGCCCAAGCCGTTCAGTCAGGCCCTGATGATCTTCGGCGACCCGATCCGCCTGGACGAATCGGCCGACGAGGCGGAGCAGGAGC
>JAKRSE010000253.1 GCA_022402505.1 Fimbriimonadaceae bacterium
TTGGGGCCGGCATTCATCAGAGCGGGGATGGCCGATCCGCCGGAGACGACTCGGATGTTCCCGGGGCCGGGGGCGAGGGTCTCCCGAAGAGTCCGCTCGCCGGCGACGACATGGTGGAGATGGTGTTCCGGCGTGATTCCGAGCGCCACGTCGATGTTGGCGAGCTGCAGGTCCGCATCGAACAGCACGACGCCGAGTCCGCTCTGGGCCAGTGAGACGGCCAGATTGCAGGCGATGGAGGTCTTCCCGACCCCGCCCTTTCCGCTGGTGATGGTGATGGCTCTCATGGTCTCAACGTCCTCCCAGCTTCTGCCACAGGGTCTCTTCGGCCATGTTGGTCTCCAGTAGCTTCAGCAGGCTTCGGCGATCCTTCTGGGCATCCACCTTCATCGGCCGCCGGGGGCGGCCTCCCTCTTCGACCGAGAGCCGGGGCGACGACGGAACGGCGTAGGCCTTGTGAATCGCTCGGTAGAGCTCGGTGGGGGTCGCAAGAAGCAGGCGGGCCCGCTTGCGGGCGACCCGGGTGATTTCATCCGTCGATCGGACGTCGATCGGGTCGGCAACGAGGCACTCGATCTCTCCGTGAACCTCTCGGGTCGGCAGAATCAGATGGGACTGGGCGAAGCTCATCGAGACGAGCCTCATGACCGTCGGGTCGATCTCCAGCCGATCCAGGTCGGCCACCGGCAGATCGTACTGCGACGAGAGGCACTCCAGGATCTGCTGTTCGGTGACCAGCCCCATGGCCGTGAGGACTTCGCCCAGCCTCCCGCGTGAGCTGCGTTGCGCCCGCAGCGCCTGGTCCAGCTGCTCCTCGGTCAGGAGCCCGGCTCGGAGGAGCCAATCGCCCATCCGTTGATATCGTGTCGCCAGCATGAATCAACCCTGGCTGAGATTGTCGGATGTGGGCCCCCCAATCCTCATGCCGATGCCGGGGATGCAGCGCGGGAAAAAATGTGCCGATGATCAAGCCAGGATGGCTGAATCGGGAGGGCCCAGTCGGCTGCATCGCCGAATCCTTGGGGCGGGGCTGTGGGTGTTGGTTCCCCAGGCCTTGACGATGGTCTGGCTGGTGGCGGTGGGCCCGGAAGGTCCTGGCTGGCCGGGTGTCATCCTGCCCTTCGTCGCGCTGCTGCTGGCCGCCTTCGGCTTCCTCTCTCTTCGGGGCATCTCGGACCACCTGGCCCGTCTTGCGGCGGCTCAGGAGGAAGGCAGAGAGCGCCTGACCTATGGTCCTCGTGACGAGGTCGGCATCCTGGTTCGCCGCCACAACCGGCGGGCGGCCGAGATCCGCGCCGGGGTGGCCTGGGCCAGAAAGGTGGCCTATGGCGATCTCACCTTTCGGCAGGAAGCCGTCTACCGGGATTCGTTCCGGCAGTCGGTTCAGCTGATCGTGATCCGCCTGAGCCGGCTGGTGCAGATGGTCAAGCGCCAGGCTCTTTCCGGGCGGGAGGGTGCGGCTTCCGTGGCGGCCGCAGCCGATCACCTCTCCGGCCGCCTGATCCAGGCGCGGGAGGCGATTCTCGAGGCGGAGACGGCCCGATCTCAGGCGGAGGGCTGGCTCTCCGAGGTCGGATCTCGGGGCGCTTTGATCAAGGACGACATCCACCTGACCCGGGAACGGCTGTCGCGTGCCGCCGAGACGGCCGTCGCCGCTGCCGACCGGGCCTCCTCGATGCGGGCGAGCCTGGAAGAACTCAGCGGCCGCCTGCAGGATCAGAAGACGATGGGTCAGGCTTGGTGCGGAGACCTGGAAGAGACCGGTCGCCGCTCTGCCGAAGCCGATCGCCGGTTCGACGACGTTGCCGGCTCGGTGGGTCATGTCTCCGATCTGGCCGCCCGCGTTCGGAGCATCGCCGAAGCGACGAACCTGCTCGCCCTGAATGCGGCCATCGAAGCGGCCCATGCGGGAGAGCGAGGTCGGGGCTTCGCCGTGGTGGCGTCCCAAGTCCGCCGGCTCGCGGGCGAAGCCAACGAAGTGACGGCAAGGATCGACGCCTCCTTGAGGGAGTTGGATGGGCTCCTGGCCGAAGTA
>JAKRSE010000254.1 GCA_022402505.1 Fimbriimonadaceae bacterium
CCTGACCTACGAGGCGCCGATCAAGGCGACCGTCCGCCTGGGCGGTCCCGACCGCGAAGTCATCGAATCCGAGGTCTACCTGGGCGATCTGCCCCTGATGACCGAGAAGGGCACCTTCATCATCAACGGCACCGAGCGGGTCATCGTCTCGCAGCTGTCGCTCTCCGGGACTCTATTTTGAAGAGGAAGTGGACACGGCGATGCACATGCTCGTCAAGGCCCGCTTCATCCCGCTGGAAGGGCCCTGGATCGAGGTCGAGCACGACACCAACAACGTCATCTCCACCCAGATCAGCCAGTCCAAGAAGTTTCCCGTCACCCAGCTGATCAAGGCCCTCCACGGCTTTGAGAAGGGTCGGAGCCGGGTGGAAGGCCCGGTCGGCGAAGCCCGACACCGGAAGCTGGCCGAACCGCTTCTGGACCCCGACACCGGCGAAGTCCTGCTCGAGAAGGGCACGATCCTCACCGACCGAGTCCTGGCCGGACTCTCGGAAGAGCAGCGCGGTTTCACCGCCAAGGTCGAAGCCCCCCTGAGCAACAACGATGACATGGTGTGGGCCCTCGCCGACACCTTCACCTATCGCCGGCTCACGGAGCGGGAGATCGAGCGGCTCAACAACGAAAAGACCGACGAAGAGGCCAAGCAGGCGATCCGGAAGAAGGAGCTGCTTGCGGGCAACATCGTCAGCACCCGACCCCTGGACGACGTCGTGGTCGGAGGCAAGGTGCTGGTGAAGGCGATGGAGATCATCACCGAAGGTCAGGCGGAAGCCATCGAGGCGGAAGCCGAGATCCAGGCGCTGGAGGTGCTGAACACCGGTCCGTCGATCGAATCGACCCTCGCCGCCGACAAGACCAACAACACCAAGGAGGCCATCCTTGACATCTTCAAGCGGATGAGGCCCGGCGAAGCGGCCGCCGAAGACGCCGCGCAGGGACTTCTCTACAACTACTTCTTCGACCGCCGACGCTACGACCTCGGCCGAGTCGGACGAAAGTTCATGAACAGCCGGCTCGGCCTCTCGGTCGATCCGGACATCCGGAACCTGACCAGCGACGACCTGGCCGCCGCCGTCCGCGCCATGCGGCCCTACCTGGACCGCGAGGCGGAGCACGACGACATCGACGACCTGCGCAACAAGCGGGTCCGCTCGGTCGGCGAACTGCTCGCCAGCCAGCTCCGACTCGGCTTTGTCCGCATGGAGAAGGTCGCCCGAGAAAGGATGACCTCCGGAGACCAGGAGAACCTGATGCCCAGCATCGTCCTCTCGGTCAAGCCGATCAGCGCCAGCATCAAGAGCTTCTTCAGCGGCAACCAGCTCAGCACCTTCATGGATCAGACGAATCCGCTGAGCGAGCTGACCAACAAGCGGAGGCTCTCCAGCCTCGGCCCCGGAGGACTGCAGAAGAACAGCGCCAAGCTGGAAGTCCGCGACGTCCACCGATCGCACTACGGCCGGATCTGCCCGATCGAAACGCCGGAAGGTCCGAACATCGGCCTCATCAGCCAGCTGACCACCTACGCCGAGGTCGATGAGTTCGGATTCATCCGAACCCCGTACCGCAAGGTCGTCGAAGGCCGGGTGACCGACGAGGTCGTCTTCCTCACCGCTCAGGAGGACTTCTTCCTGCGCATCGCTCCGGCCGACACCAAGCTGGACGACACCGGACACATCGTCGAAGAGAAGATCGTCGTCCGGTGCCCCGGCGGCGACAAGAAGTTCGGCGGCGCCAGCTATCCGACCGTCGCCCGGGAGACCGTGGACCTGATGGACGTCAGCCCGGTGCAGATCGTCTCGGTCGCCACCTCGCTGATCCCCTTCCTGGAGAACGACGACGCCAACCGAGCCCTGATGGGCGCGAACATGCAGCGCCAGGCCGTTCCCTGCATCCGCAGCGACGCCCCCATCGTCGGCACGGGCCACGAAATCCGCGCCGCCACCGACTCGGGAGCTTCGATCCTGGCCGCCAAGGCCGGAATCGTCACCGGAGTCACGGCCACCGAGATCCGGGTCCAGCCCGACGGCAGCAATGACGAGGACGTCTATCCGCTCCTCCACATGTTCCCATCGAACAAGTCCAC
>JAKRSE010000255.1 GCA_022402505.1 Fimbriimonadaceae bacterium
CGATAGCGGCTCGACTCGCCGTCCTTTACCAGGCTCTGAAAGGCGAAGTGATCGGTGGCGGTGTGATTGAAGACCCCGTCCAGGAGAGTGCGGATGCCTCGCCGTTCCAGGTCGCGGGTGAGGGAGGCCAGGTCGGCGTCCCCGCCCAGGACCGGGTCGATCCGGAAGTAGTCGGTCGTGTCGTAGCGGTGATTGCTGGGAGAGGCGAAGATCGGGTTCAGGTACAGGACGTCGATCCCGAGCTTCTGCAGGTAGTCGGCCTGGGTCTGGATTCCCCGCAGGTCGCCGCCAAACCGATTGCCGAAGCTGGGCGCAGCCTCCCACGGCACGGTGTCGGCCCGGTCGGTGGAGAAGTCGGCGTTGAAGAAGCGGTCCGGAAAGATCTGGTAGAGGACCTTGCCGGCGGGCCAGACGGGGGGATCGGCGGCGGCCGGTCCAGGGTCGGGAACCGGGAACTCGGTTCTGGAGCCGAGTCCTCCCGAGCCGAAGAGCTGGGTCCCGGCTCCGTCGGTGAGTTCAAACCGCAGTCCTGGGGCAGGGGTGATTGCCGCCTCCCAGCGGGCGACGAATCCGTCCTGCCCGATCGGCTCCATGGGCGTGCGGCCTTGAGCGGTGACGACGGCGGCGGCCTGAATGTCTCCGTGCCGGGTCTGAAGCCGGACGACCAAACGGCCCCGGTCTTGGGAGAGCCAGGGACGCTCGGGGCGGAATTCGAGCTGGTCCGGATCGATCCGGCCGTCTCCAACCCTCGGCCGAAGATGCTCCGGTTCGACCACGAAGAGGACCGAGTTGCGGTTGCCGGATTCATCCGTCTCCAGCTCGGCATTGGCGGGATCGGTGATCCACTCCCGGCCGTTCAGCACGAACTTGTAGAGGTGCCGGCCGGGTCGCAAAGGGACTCGCAGACTCCAGCGGGTCCCCTGGGCATCGAGCTTCATCGGGTCGGCGGTGGCGGACCAGCGGTTGAAGGTGCCGGCGACATGGACCGAATCGACCCCAGGCCGGGCGGGGAGGTGGAACTCGTGCCCCGAGAGCCCGATGGATGCGGCCAAGAGGGCGCTCAGCACAGCCGTTCCGGTCCGGCGGGCATCAGGCTGGTCCGCCGGACTTTGAGCTCGGCGGAAACCAGGCGGCGCACAGGCTCGGCATCCTGATTCTCGATCCGACGGACCAGAAGGCCGACTGCTTCGCGGACCAGGGCCTCCACGTTGAGATTGACGGAGGTGAGGCCGCCCTCAACGACGGTGCAGAGGCTGGTGTCGTTGAAGCTGACGACGGCGAGATCGTCCGGAATCCTCATTCCCAGGGACCTTGCCGCCCCGGCCACGCCGAGGGCCATGTAGTCGTCCAGGACGACCAGGCCGTCGGTCCGTCGGCCCGACTGCAGCATTCCCGCGGCGGCCCGTTCCGCCGCCCGAGCGCCGAAGCCGGCGTGCACGACGGTCTCTTCCAGACCCTTCTCGCGCATGGCGAGGCTGTAGCCCGTCACTCGATCATCGCTGACCAAGACCCCCTTCGGCCCGGCGAGGAAGGAGACCCTTCGGCAGCCTCGTTCGACCAGGTGGAGGGTGGCCAGGCGGCCGGCGACCACGTTGTCATTGTCCACGGAATCGACCGGGGCCGAACCGGGGTTGCCGATGACGACGAAGGGAAATCGGTCGCGCTGAAGGCTTTCGAGTCGGGGGTCGGCGGCTTCCGGCTCCACGACGATCAGGCCGTCCACCCTGCGGGTTCGGAGCAGTTCGTCGTAGATTTCGGCCTGGTGCTGCTGGTCGCGGGCCACGTCGATGCAGAGCCGGTAGACGGTCGGCCCGAGGGTGTGGGTGATCTCCGAGATGAGCAGACTGAAGAAGGGATCGTCCTTCAGAGCGCCTTCGGGGCGGCAGAGGACGAGGCCGATGAGCTGGGTGTGCTGGGCTCTGAGGGACCGGGCCCGGGAGTCGGCGAAGTACTTCTGGGTTTCCAGGACATCCATCACCCGCCGTTTGAGGGTGGGTTCCACTCGTCCATCTCCGGCGAGGACGCGGCTGACGGTCGACTGCGAAACCTGAGCCAGCTTCGCGATGTCCTGTTGGGTC
>JAKRSE010000256.1 GCA_022402505.1 Fimbriimonadaceae bacterium
CCCGGTTTGAGTACCGACCCTTCATCAACGGCCGCGAGGTGAAGAGGGACACGCCCTACAGCTTCCGAACCCAGGCCCTGTGGCACTGGCGCACCGATCCGCCCGCCTTCAGCTTCGTCTTCGGCAGCTGTGCCTACACCACCGACACCCCCACCGACCGGCCGGGGAACCCCTACGGCGGGAACTATGAGATCTTCGGCGAGATCGTCAAGGCCAAGCCGGACTTCATGGTCTGGCTGGGCGACAACGTCTACTACCGCGAAGTGGATTGGACCACCGAGAGCGGAATGCGACGCCGGTTCCGATTCGACCACTCGCAGCCCTACTACCAGGAGATGTGGGCGAACTTTCCCCACTACGCCACCTGGGACGACCACGACTTCGGCCCCAACAACAGCGACCGGACCTTCCGGCTCCGCGCCGAGGCCCTGAAGGTCTTCAACGACTACTTCCCCAGCCTGGTCCGCGGCACCGATGAAGCCAAAGGAACCTTCTTCCGGTTCGAATGGAACGACGTCGAATTCTTCATGCTGGACAACCGCTACCACCGGACTCCGAACCGGCTGGACGGAACCCCCGGCGCCCAGAAGCTGGGACCGGTGCAGCTGACCTGGCTGAAGGAGAGTCTGGCGAGCAGCCTGGCGACCTTCAAGGTGATCGTCAGCGGCGGCCAGATGATCAACCCGATGATCATGTTCGAAGCCTTCGGCGACTTCCCGACCGAGCAGAAGGACCTCTTCGACTTCATCGCCGGAAACGACATCCGGGGAGTCGTCTTCCTGAGCGGCGACCGACATGCGGGCGAGCTTCTGAAGGTCCGCTGGCCCGGCGCCTCCTATGACTGGTACGAATTCACCAGCTCGCCGCTGACCGCCGGCGCCGGCAGGATCGAGGCCGAAGCCGACAATCCGGCCCGCGTGCCCGGCACCTGGATCACTCGCACCCGAAACTTCGGACGCATCCAGGTGGAAGGCCCTCGGAACGATCGAACGATGATCATGCAGGCCATCGACTCGTCCGGCAAGACCCTGTGGGAGCACCGGCTTCGGGCGCAGGATCTCCGACGGCCGCAGAACTGAGGCGGCCAAGCGGCCCAGCAAACGAAGATCAGGAAACCGCCCCGGCGTCATCGGGGTAGCGTTCCAAAAGGAGGGGTGTGCATTCGCGTGCGCCCCCCTCCTCGCTTGGGAGCGACTCTGAACTCATGCTGACAGCTGCACTGCTTGCTTCGGCGACCCTCGGCGCCCAGACCCTGGATGCCCGCATCATGCGCTGGCCCACGGTCCACGGCGACACGGTCGTCTTCACCTATGCGGGTGATCTCTGGACATGCGACCTCGAAGGCGGTATCGCCCGACGACTGACCTCCTTCCCCGGTGAAGAGACCCGCGCCCGGTTCTCGCCCGACGGGAAGACGATCGCCTTCACGGGCCAGATCGACGGCGGCTCCGACGTCTTCGTGATTCCCGCCGAAGGAGGCGAGCCGACCCGGCTCACCTACGACCTGCCGTCGGACAACGTGATGGGCTGGACTCCGGACGGCCGGATCGCCTACACCTCCGCAACCCAGAACACCTTTACCCAGAGGCTCTGGTTCGTCTCGCCCCGAGGCGGTCAGCCCCAGCCGACGAACGTCGGAGAGATCACCGACGGCTCCATCAGCCCCGACGGCTCCACCGTCGCCTTCAACCGAGTCAACAGCCACAACTACAACTGGCGACGCTACCGAGGCGGCACTCAGGGGCGGATCAGCTTCTTCAACCTCCGCACCGGCGAGTACTCCGAACTCCCCTCCGGCCGAGAGCAGAGCTACTTCCCCATGTATGCCGGGGAGTCGGTCTTCTTCATCAGCGACAAGAACAACAACGCTCAGAACCTCTACCGCTTCGACACCAAGTCCCGGCGAACCGAGCAGCTGACGCGCTTCAGCGACGGAGACATCAAGTTCCCCAGCACCGACGGCAAGTCGATCATCTGGCAGCGGCTCGGAAAGGTCGAGAAGTGGGACATTGGCTCCAAGGAGCTCTCCACCTTCACCCCCCGCATCCTCGCCGACGGCCTCAGCACCCGGCCG
>JAKRSE010000257.1 GCA_022402505.1 Fimbriimonadaceae bacterium
TCGCCGCGATCCTCTTCCCGGTGTTCGCCCAGGCCAAGCAGGCAGCCAAGAAGACGGCGAGCCTCAGCAACGCCAAGCAGATCGGCACGTCGCACCACCTCTACGCCGCTGATTTCGACGACGTCTTCGTCTACGCGAACCCGCAGCAGTCGCCCGACGGCAGCTGGGAAGGCGGGGCCGACTGGTGGGGCCCCGGCTGGCCCTTCAAGATCCAGCCCTACATGAAGAACTTCGGCATCTTCCGCTCGCCGGGCGAACCGAACGAGACCGGCGGCAGCTGGAACCGCCCGACCATGAGCTACGCGATCAACGCCTATGTCGATGAGTTCTGGAACGGCAAGTATGGCGCCGTCAACATCGGCGGAAACTGGAACTTCACGAACCCGACCGCGACTTCGATCGGGCGCCCGTCGGAAACGATCCTGCTCGGCCAGCGCGAGAGCACCGAGTACGGAGCCAAGTGGCGGGCCTACAACAACGGCGGCGACAGCCACGCCATCCAAGGCAACGCCCCCTTCACCGGAGTGGACTGGATGGACGGATGGCTCGGACCATCGAACACGCCGAACGGAGCCTCGACCGGTACCTGGCCGAACGGCCGCGACGGCACCGTCTCGCCCGTCTACGGCGGCAAGGCGATCTTCGTCTTCGTGGACAGTCACGCCAAGGTCATGACCCCGGTCCAGACCTGTCCGGACCGCTACGGAAGACCGGAAGAGAATCTGTGGGACGGAAGCCGAGCCTGATTCTGCTCGTCTTCGCGGCGGCAACGATCATCCCCCTGACGGCGGGCTGCAACGACGTGAAGACGGAAACCGTCAACGAACCCTACCGGCCTTCCAGTCCTCCGCCGGGATGGCTGGAAGAACGACAACAGCGACGCGACCAGGCTCCGGCTCCCGGACCGGGCGCAGGCTGACCGACCGGACAATCGCAGGCAGAAAACGACCGCCGCACGCCCCGAACCAAACGGGACGTGCGGCGGCTCTTTGGGACGCAGATCAGTTGACCCGGGCCGAACCGGCGACGACCGCCTGCACGGCTCCCGTGCGATAGCCGAGGCGGATCAGCTCGGATCGACCTTCGGCGGCGGAATCGGCGCAGCCGAAGAACTCATAGCCGAAGCCGTTCCAAACCTTGAACTTGGCCGGGGAGCCCGCCGCGTTGCAGCAGCCCTCGCCGCCCTTGGCGATCGGGTTGGAAGGGGTGCTCTTGTCGCAGGAGCCGACCGACTTGCTCGCCAGCCGGGGTCGCGGCGTGAGGGCGATCATCGGGGCCGGCCTGGACTCGCTGGTCTCCCACATGGCGGCGGCGGTGGCCCAGAACGCGCTCTCCCGCTCCTCGGCATCGCGGGCCCGAAGCTCTTCGTCCCAGACCATCGTCTTGGAGCGGTTCTTGGCGGCCGAGCCGGATTCGCAGGCGCTGCACTCCTTGGCCTCAACCTTGGCGGCCTTGTCGGAGCAGCAGTCGTTGGCCAAAGCGAAGGCGGCGAAGGTCAGGACGGCGAGAGCGGCGAGAAAACGGTTCATGGTCGGACACTGGTCTCCAGTCGAGACCAAGCTTCAGGATACACCGTCCCTGAGACGCCCCAAGGCCATGCGGGGAATCCGCCCCCGCAAAGGCCCCGGCGGTTGGCCCAGGGCGCTCGCACTGAGCCTCAGCGAAGGCTTCAGCCCAGCAGGCCGGCGAGTTCCGCGACCTTGGGGGTCTGTTCCCACGCGAAGGCTGGGTTGCCGAAGTGGCCGTTCTTGGCGGTCTGCAGATAGCGGTGCCTCGAGAGTCCCAGCTCCTTGGCGATCCCGCGGGGGGACATGTCGAACAGGTCCATCACCGCCGTGGCGATCTTCTGCCGGTCCACCTTCTCGGTCCCGAAGGTCTGGATGTTCACCGAAACCGGCTGGGCCACGCCGATGGCATAGGCCAGAGCCACCACCGCCTTGTCGGCCAGGCCGGCGGCGACGACGTGCTTGGCGACATAGCGGGCCATGTACGCGGCCGAGCGGTCCACCTTCGTCGGGTCCTTGCCGCTGAAGGCGCCGCCGCCGTGGGGGCACATTCCGCCGTAGGTGTCC